>NZ_JBKQXN010000317.1:0-6935 GCF_046762905.1 Yoonia sp. R2-816
CATCGGAACCTCCTCTGTCGACTGAGAAAGCCTCAATCGTCGGACAGGTTCGTCAGTTCACAAAATGCGCGACGTCAGGAAAAATGCGAAACATCAGCCAAAAACGCCAATGCCGCGCGAGCGGCTTCGTCCTTGAGCCCATAGTGACCGATGCTGTAGTGGGCATGAATGTCAGCTTGCGCAGCGACAACCAAGGCGTCGATGGAAGATCAAATACGCTGCAGACTAGCAACGTTTATCTTCTCAATCAGTCGCTAGAGAACTTAAATTTCTGTTAATGACACTACATTTGTGGAATTTTCGCGTCCCGCGCCGTGTAGTCAACAATTTGCGCAATCCGCTTGATCCGTGTTTGTGGTGTTTTGGCCAGCTTGACCCAGCGTAACAGATTACGCCTGTAAGACGGCGCGCTTTGATCGAAGTTCCGTGCCGCAATCGGTGTGCCATCAAGTGCCGCACGCAAATCGTCGGGCACGATCAGTGCATCCACATCGGCCCAGTAATCCCACAGCCCGTTTCCATTGGACGCTGCAATTGATTTTAGCCCTGCATCGGTCATTCGCCCATCGGCAATCAGCCGCGCAGCGCGGTCTTTGTAGCTTTTGGCCCAAGCTTGGGTCTGTCGTGGTCCGATCATTTGCATTGTGCGGTCATCATCCAGTTTGCGGCGGATGCCATCGATCCATCCGAATGCAATAACCTGATCCAAAATGTCCCGCGTGGATATATACTTATCAGGCGCGCTTTTCTTGAATGTGACCAGCCAAACATTTTCCGACTGGGTATGATGCGCGGACAGCCAATCGCGCAGCTCTGCAACGGAGCTGACCTGCACCTTCTCAAAACGGTCTGTCGGGATACCCGCCATTATGCAGCTACCATCTCACGGGCGACACGTTTGTCCGCGCGTCGTTCTTTACGCAGATATGTATGGTACAGCACCGGCACCCCGATCAGCGTCAGGATCGACGCAAAGCCCAGCCCCCCCATGATCGTCACCGCCATGGCCGCAAAGAACCCATCCGCCAAAAGTGGCAACATGCCCAGTATTGTCGTGCCAGCCGCCAAAACCACGGGGCGCAAACGACTTACACTTGCGGTGATGATCGCCTTATCTTGTGGCAACCCTTCGGCTTTTTGCGCATCGATCTCCTCGACCAGCACAATGGCGTTTTTGATCAACATACCAGACAGCGATAACAGACCCAGCATTGCGGTAAAGCTGAACGCCAGGTTTGCATAAAGCAGCCCAAGGGCGACGCCATTGATCGCCATCGGCACAATTGTCCAGATGACCGCTGTTTGGCGCAGCTTGCCAAAAAGCAGAACGGTGATGAGCAGCATGGTTCCGAAGGCCAGCGGCATTTGACGGCCCAACGACGCTTGCGCCTCGCCTGCGCTTTCGAACTCACCACCCCATTCAAGGCGGTAACCGACGGGCAGATCAATCGCTTCAATCAGGGGGCGGATTTCGGCAAAAACAGTTGGCGGTGTCAGCCCGTCGATGACATTCGCTTGCACGGTGATTGTCGGAACACGGTTGCGCCGCTCAATAACCGGGTTTTCAGCCACCACTGCAAACCCGTCAATGACTTGGCTTAAGGGCAGATAGCCCCCGATGGCGTTTGAATAAACAATCTGGTCCAGAAGTTGCCCGTCACGTGCGGTCTCTTCGCGTGGCGTGCGCACGATAATGTCGATCAAGCGGTCTCGTTCGCGGTAAGTGCCTGCGGGTATCCCGTTCGTGGCTAGCGCAATGGCATTTGCCACGTCGCTGCGTGCTATCCCGGCGGCTTGTGCGCGGTCTTCGGCATAGATGGGGCGAGTTATGATCTCACGTTCGCGCCAGTCGCTGTGTTCACTATGTAGAAGCGGCGTGGCATCACGCAGGATATCGGTGGCTTGGGCAGCGAGTTGGCGCAACACGTCGGGGTCGGGGCCTGAAAAGCGCGCTTCAATATCGGAACTGACGGGCGGGCCATAGATGATACGTTTCGTTTGCAGTTCCGCCCATGGCAGCGCTTCGATCCCGAACTGGTCTAGCTCGGCGCGTAACGCGGGGATTGCCTCTGGCGATGTGGCGCGGATAACCAGTTGCCCGTAAGAGCTGTCGCGACGCGCTGGGTTATAGGTGAGGATAAACCGCGTCAGACCTTGGCCAACGGTTGCCGTTACAGCTGCAACATCATCGCGGCCCAAAAGCCAGTCTTCGATGACCTTCAAATCATTTGAGACTTCGCCAATCGCGGTGCCTTGGGCGGCCTTATATTCAAGGTAAAACAACGGCGCTGTTGCGGGTGGAAAGAACTGTTGCTTGACCTGGGCAAAGGCCATCACGCAGGCGACAGTCGTGCCGATCAACCCAGCAATGACCAGCCATCGCAGCTTGAGCGCCCAGCGGACGACACCGCCATAAGCGCGAAAGACAGGGCCGTCATAGCCGGTATCATCACCGACCAGACCGCCAGTTTTGAACAAATAGTGACCCAACAGCGGCGTCACCGTCACGGCGACGAACCATGACAGCAACAGCGAGATTGCGATCACCGCAAAAAGCGAGAACATGAACTCGCCCGTTGCGTCAGGTGACAGACCGATCCCAGCAAAGGCCATAATGCCAATAATCGTCGCCCCCAGCAGTGGAATCTGGGTTTTCTTAGACGCAGTATCCGCAGCCTCGCGCGAGGAGCGCCCTTTGCGCATTTCCTGCTGCATGCCTTCCGCGATGACGATGCCATTGTCGACCAGCATACCCATCGCGATAATCAACGCGCCAAGGCTGATACGTTCGACTTTGACGTCAAAAAGATACATGAAAAAGAAGGTGGATGTGACAGTTAGCAACAACGACACGCCAACGACAACAGCGGCGCGCGGTCCCATAAACAGCGCCAGAACCCCAATCACAACACCTACAGACATCGCTAGCGACACAAGGAAGCTGCCATTGGCATCGTCCACAACGCGATGTTGTTCGTAGATTGGCGTGACCGTGACGCCAACCGGCAAGAGATCTTCCAGGACCTTGAGCTCCGCCTCTACCCTCTGCCCAACAGTCACAATATTCTCAGATAGCAAGCCAGACACACCAAGGGTAAACACCTCTTGACCGTTGTGGCGCAGAATGTGCTCGGGATCATCAACACGACCGCGGCTGACTTCGGCGATATCAAGCAGGTTCAAAACCTCGCCCTGAAAACCAAACGTCAGGCCGCTGATCTCGCTTACGCTATCCTCCGCAGATGGGCCTTGAATGCGCAAATTGGCGCTTCCGTTGCTGACAAATCCTGTTGGATTAATTGCAGTTGACGCGCTGATCGCTCCGATGATCAGCCCCGGATCAATGCCAAGGGATGATACGATCTGCGAGGATGGTTCGACAAAAATCGCTTCTTCCGGGAGGCCTTGAATTTCGACGTTTGCGACCCCTTCGACGGTCAGCAGATCGCGGCGCATAAAGGTTGCGATGTCCCATATTTCGGCGTCCGAAAACCCCGGCGCCGATACGGCATATAGAATGCCGAACACGTCACCAAAGTCGTCGTTCACGATGGAGGGCAAGGCACCATTTGGCAGTGCAGCCCTGGCATCTTCCACGCGGTCGCGCAGATCGTCCCATATTTGCGGCAGTTCATCGCCGCCAAATTGGTCTTTGACCTCAACCTCAATCACGGAACTGCCTTGGGTGTTGCGCGATGTGACTGTCTTGATCTCATCCATCTGCTGGATTTCGGCTTCCAGCACTTCTGATATTTCTGTCGCCACCTCTGCCGCCGTCGCACCTGGATAGGGGGTGATCACCAAAGCGGATTTGAGAGTAAATGTGGGGTCTTCGAGCTTGCCTACCGACAAGTACCCTACCGCGCCACCGATCAGGGCGAAGGCCATGAAAAGCCACGTGTAGATTGGATATTCAATTGAGAAACGCGCGATTTTCATCAACCTACTCCACACTCATGCCAGTGAAGGGGCGCACGGCTTCGCCATCGCGCAGCATTTGAATGCCCGCACCAACAATCCACTGGTCTGACCCAAGGCCGGTAACGGTGATTTGTGTACCATTGGCAGAGGTCACATTCACGGGCACCCAACCAACCGTCCCGTATTCATCATCAACATTGGGCGTGTAGACCATGACCTGCGCACCATCGCTGGTCATCGTAACGGCTGATGGCGGCAGCGTCATTGCCGTTGCATCGCTGTTGCGCAAGCGCGCGGTCACGGTCATTGATGCGCCCGGAATAATACCCGTGGGCACTTGGGTGGAGGGCAAGGCCAACGTGACACGGTAACTTTGGCCGATGCTTTGCGTCTCAGCGTTGAATTCACGCAAGGTGAGCGGCACTTCGCCATCAAACAGGGGGGATGTACCGACAAAACTGATGCCTGTGACATCGGACAGGCTTTGAAACAATCGCTCTGGCACGTCGATTTCAACGCGAACTTCGGACATGTCATGCAAGCGCACGATGGGTTGGCCCGGCGATACATTTGCGAAATTGGGCGTCAGACGAGATGCGACCAGTGCGCGGAACGGGGCGTAGAGTGCTGCGTCTTCAAGTGCATCTGTAGCCTCGCCCAGCGACACTGCGGCCAGATCACGCGCCGTTTCTGCGTTTTCGGCCTGCGTTGCAGAGGCCGCGTTTGACTGCACGAGCGTTTGGGCGCGCGCCAGATCACGATTGGCTTGGGCGAGCTGTAAGGTCGCACGCTCGACCGCGCGCTCAAAGGGGGCCAAATCCATTGCGGCAATTTGGGTGCCTTCATCTAGAAACTGGCCTTCTTGGGCATCAAACATGATCAACCGCCCACCGACCTCAAATGACAGATCAACCGTTTCGCGCGCCGCTACCTGACCGAAAAACACGCGCTCAAGCTGCGCAGCGCCGCCCCCCCCCTGGATCAGCTTAACCGCCCGTATAGGCGCGGGGTCGCCCGACGGGGTCAAATCTTCGGTGTCTTGGGCGTGCAATGGAACGGCCAAAGAAAGGATGGCAGCGAATAGGATGGTCGGTCTCATCTGTCGACTTTCTGCATGGGTACTGCGCCGTACCTAGAGCATGCCACCAAGACGGCAAGTCAAAAGAGTACGGAGGAGTACTTTTCTTTTCGCAGCGCGCGGCATAGGTGTGAATTATGAGTAAGCAACCATCATACGACCGCATTCTGCACACGGCACGTCGGCTGTTTTTCGAACACGGCTTTGAAAAAGTGTCCACGGATCGGCTCGCACGCGAGGCGGCAGTATCCAAAGCGTCAATCTACCGGCACTTTGAAAACATGGCCGATATCCTACGCTGCGTGACCGAAGCCGAGGCAGTGAAATTCCGTGAAGTAACCCCGCCCAAAACCGAAACGATCCCGGAACTTCGCGAGGCGCTTGTCCGGTACGGTATCAAGCTTTTGACGTTTTTGAACGCCCGCGACACAACGGAGTTCGCGCGCCTGATGCATGAAGAAGCGCGGGGCAATCCGCATATCGGGCAAACATTCTTTGATGCAGCATATGGTCAGACCCAAAAAGATTTTGCCCTCATGTTCCAGTCGGCACAAACCAATGGCGTTTTATCTGACACGACTGACCCGATGGATATCGCCGAAGACCTAATGGGTTTGCTCGAGGGTCTGGGCATGGTGCGTGTGCAATTGGGCGTCATCAAGGTGCCGTACATCGACGTCGAAAAGCGCACGACGCGCGCAGTGGCCACGATCTTACGCATGCATGAAGCAACACCTAAGCCTGCACGCAGCAAAGGACGGCCCTCCCACGACCCTGATCTCTGACACTTCGTTCGACCTGTTGGCCCAGCTTGCGCAGAATAATACCAAAGACTAGTAGGCATCTGCCAAATTGCCATTTTGGCGAGTTCGCTGGGAGAAATACTTGAAAGCGGCCGTTGGCGCAGCCGCAGCAAAAGAGCGCTCCGTCCGCTGACCGGCCAATCCTGCCCGGAGATCGAATGGCCGGTTCGGGCTGCTCTCCGCCCCTAGCAGCCCTGCCGCGCAGTCTTACTGATAAACCGATGTGTTAATCGTTCGGAGGAATTGCCGTGAATCGCCCCCAAGCTTGTTTGGCTTGGTTTGAAAGGCAGCTCCAACATGTCCTCGCAAAGTCAGGTCCCTGGAATTCGCATTTACATTTCCTGCAGCTGCGGTGATGCAGCATACTGTTCGGCCAGTCGCGTCTCTTGGCTGAATTCAAATCTTCCGTTGCAATCGGATAGGGTACGACAGTGCTTTGAGAAAAGTCTATTTCCTTCGATACCTTCATAGTGCCTCGTACTGTTTTGCTCGTTACTCTCGAAGGCGTCCGACAACTGATATGCGTTAGTCTTCTTGTTCACGGCGATAAGGTACCCCCACCCATCGCGCATAACGTGTGGCAGAAATAGTTAACAAAAGGTTAACAAGCCCGGCGATCGCCAACCTGACCTATTGTGACCAGTCGAATGTCGGAAAACAAGAATTGGATACATCTCGAATGATACGGCAGTGAAGGTCTGGTTTAGCCGAACAAAAGATCACCGATAACTGCTGTCAGGGCGTCTTCGCTCTGCGCAGCATCGACTTTTAAGGCGTGCAGCCCCAAACCGCTGACTTCATCTCGTACACGATCGGTAAAGAGCTCATCGCGGGCCAAAAGGTTGGCGAGAGCAAGTTTCGGATTACCTGTTTTGCGTGGGATGTCCCAGGTTGTTTCACGGGCGTCAAAAGATTGACGGCGGAAGGCAGGCGTCGGCAATAGCCAAATCGCGTGCCGCTTGTTTTGAAGTAATGGCGCAACTAACAAAGGTAGCAGGCGAAACCCTTCAGCGATCACAAACCGGCCTTTCGGTAGCTCCAATAAATCGTCGATGATGAAGTGAAACCCTTCGCCCTCAAACCAATGGAAGGTTTTGAGCATCTCATTGGGTGACCGGGCGACCCATCTTTCA
>NZ_JBKQXN010000318.1:0-469 GCF_046762905.1 Yoonia sp. R2-816
ATCGCGACCGCGCCTGCCTAGACACATCTTTGAGAAACAAGGAGAGCGGTCGTGACGTGAACGCAGAGATTGCTGTTCCTGTTACCGGTCCGACGGGACCGAAGACTGCTTGCGGGGCGGAGTGACCGAAGGATTGGTCGCGCAGAAGGGCTCAAGTCCGGTCAATAAACGGTTCACCCGTCCGTTGTGGGACGTGTGGCTGATGCCACCAGTGATCCGGACAGCGTTATTGATACGCCAGCGTGTTTGGGTGGTGACGGCCCTTTGTACATCAGACCAAAACTAGGCCGCCACCAGCATGCGTCGCGCTCTCGTTCGCGCGCCGCGTCCAAGCAGTCTGATGCAATCAGTTCGCGCTTGCGCGAATGCGGGACGCGCCCGGCGCAGGGGGGCCTGACAATACTTTCAAGGTAGCGCAGCAACTATGAAAATGAGGAAGGGGCCATAACGCGTCCCCCTCCATGATATC
>NZ_JBKQXN010000319.1:0-1630 GCF_046762905.1 Yoonia sp. R2-816
AAGATACCGTAATGGGCCCGGCGCTGAGTCGCAGACATTTTTCCTTGTCTGAGTGAAGCAATTTCGGTGTCGTTGCCCTTGATACGCTTGGTGCGTGTCTGCGGGGTCTTGCCGAGAAGCGCGCCCCAATTCCTGAGAATAGAAGGACAACGACATGAATGTATTTATCGGATTGGATGTTTCGTTGGCAAGCACTGCCGTGTGTGTGTTGAGCGAAACTGGAAAAATCGTGCAGGAAACTGTGGTGCTCAGCGAACCTGATGCACTGATCTCAGCTTTTCGGGATTTATCCCAACAGGTTTTGGCGATCGGCCTTGAAGCAGGTCCTTTGTCCCAGTGGTTGCACAAGAAGATAACAGAGGCCGGGTTCGAAACGGTGCTGATGGAGACACGACAAGTGAAAGGCGCCCTGAAGGCCATGCCAATCAAAACCGATCGCCGTGACGCTGAAGGTATTGCTCGGTTGTTGCAGATGGGTTGGTTCCGACCAGTACATTGCAAATCAATCTCCGCGCAGGAAAGTCGTGCTGTTCTGACATCACGCAAGGCCATCAAGCAAGCCGTTGTCAATCTGGAACTCTCGGTCCGTGGTATGCTGAGGAACTTTGGGTTGAAAGTTGGCAGCATTTCGAAGAGCAATTTCGAAGAAAGGATCAGGGAACTTGCTGATGGGAATGTCATGCTGGAGACAGCAGTAGAGCCGGTTTTGCGTGCACGTCAGTCTTTCCGCGGAGAACTGGCAGCAATGGAGAAACTTGTTCGCGACATTGCCAAGGCTGATCCCGTTTGCAGGCTGATGATGACCATGCCGGGCGTCGGCGCAGTGGTGGGGCTGACGGTCAGATCGGCGATTGATGATCCCGCGCGGTTCCGATCTTCGAAAAGTGTCGGTCCCTGGGCAGGACTGACGCCAAGCCGGAATCAATCTGGTGAGCGCGACATTGTGGGCCAGATCACAAAGGCGGGTGATAGGGGGCTGAGGACGGCACTTTATCAAGCCGCGACGGTTTTGCTGAACCGTGGTAGGCGCAATTGGCTTACCAATTGGGCGCTGAGTGTAGCAAAACGTCGTGGGAGAAAACGTGCGACGGTAGCCTTGGCTCGTCGAATTGGCGTCGTTTTGCATCGGATGTGGCGTGATGGAGCCCCGTTTCGGTTTTTGATCGAAGACACCCCACAGTCTTCAGTGGTTTGAGAAACTGCATGAAGCCGCTGTTGTAATCAAAAGGAGAATTTTGCCGCGATCGATAGCAGCGGCAGATCGAGGTCCCTCGCCGGGACGCGGTCCCCGAAGATGCCGAAGGCCTCCCCGTGTTGATAATCAATCAAACACGCCAGAAAGATGGGCACTCGGGAACCGAATTGGACAAGGTATCATGTGGCAGCCACCGCGCTGACTACGGACGGAAGCGAAACTCCGGCGAAGGAATATACACCGACATGTCGACGTTTGAATAAGCGGCCCTCTGTAGCGCTTACAGTAAGAATTTACCGCTGCACAACCACCTGCCAAAGGGAGGTGACATGTAGTCTGTTGCTTTTGAACGGTTTTAAGCGCTTGACGAACAAAGACCCATTACGGAAGGGAGGTCTCTCGGCTAGGATTGGCCTCGCCTTTCTAAAACAGCAC
>NZ_JBKQXN010000320.1:0-462 GCF_046762905.1 Yoonia sp. R2-816
GGTGTATCCTACTCAGATTTGACCATCACAACGAGCACAACGAACGGTTCGAACACGGAAATCTCTGTATCCGGGCACGGTTCGATTACTATAAGCAACTTTAACGCGGCAAACCTGACAGAAGATGATTTTCTATTCTGATAGAGTGGCTCCTCTCAAAAGCAGACTTAGACACCTTCACTATGGCGCATTGCGGCACCGGTGGTGCTCGGTTCTGGACGGGCATCGAAGTTCTACTTGGTGGCCTACTTACCTGAGCCAACTAAAACAGGCATGTCCGCTTTACGCCAATCCCGGATATCTACGGGAAGTCTGCTTTGGGCGGCGATCTCAACCGGTCGACGCAACACACTCGGCGAACTTCTCCGCTGGCGTTTGATATTGCAAGGTCTTGCGCGGTCGTTCGTTGAGTTGCCTTGCGATAGCGCTGAGTTTTGCTTGGGAATGGACGGATAGGTCGGT
>NZ_JBKQXN010000321.1:0-312 GCF_046762905.1 Yoonia sp. R2-816
CCGACCTATCCGCCCATTCCCAAGCAAAACTCAGCGCTATCGCAAGGCAACTCAACGAACGACCGCGCAAGACCTTGCAATATCAAACGCCAGCGGAGAAGTTCGCCGAGTGTGTTGCGTCGACCGGTTGAGATCGCCGCTGATACTGTTGAAAAACTCCAATTTTCGCGAAAATAGGTGAAATACTTGCCCGTAGGAGGCCTATCCGAAAATTCGGCGAGGGGGTCGGCCTAAGGCCAGAATTGGCAATGTCCGAAGCTCTCAGCGCCGCCGCTGGGCATTTGGTTTCAAGTTGGCCGTCGCAATGGATCT
>NZ_JBKQXN010000322.1:0-3691 GCF_046762905.1 Yoonia sp. R2-816
ATGGCCACCCTCGGCTGGGTCGATTGGTTCAACAACCGGCGCCTGCTTGGCCCCATCGGAAACATCCCGCCAGCAGAGGCTGAACAGAACTTCTATGCACAGCACGACGTGCTCGATATGGTCGCATGAAATGAAGCTATACGTCTCCGGTGAAACCGGGGCGATTCAGGTGTAATCCGCCGCCGGTTCTTCGTCCCGCGCCCGAAGTTCAAATCCTATGCCGAGCTGAATGCCTGGCTTGAGGATCGTTGCACGGCTTACGCCAAGGCGAACAAACACCCGGAACTGCGCGATAAAACGATCTGGGAAGTGTTCGAAGAAGAACGGTCAAGTCTGGTCCCTTACGTAGGCCCCTTTGATGGATTCCACGCAGTCCCGGCATCGGTATCCAAGACCTGCTTGGTCAGGTTCGATAACAACCGTTACTCCGTCGATGCCCGTGCCGTCGGTCGTTCGGTTGAGATCCGTGCTTACGCAGATCGACTGGAATGCTGGCAGGATGGAAAGATCGTCGGCCAGCATGAGCGCGCCTTTGGTCGCGGCAAAACAACCTATGACCCGTTGCACCATCTGCCTGTACTCGCACGCAAACCGGGCGCTTTGCGCAACGGCGCGCCCTTCAAAGAATGGGAGCTACCGACGCCCATTCGCCGTGTTCAGCGCAAATTGGAACGTCAGCCTGGCGGCGACCGCCAAATGGTCGATATCCTCGGGGCTATCCTGACCGATGGCCTGAAGGCCGTCGAAGCCGCTTGTGCAGAGGCCCTGTCCCATAACGTCCATTCTGCCGGTGTCGTGCTGAACATCCTGGCGCGGCACCGCGAGCCGCCGCCACCACTGACAATCACCACGCCGGATGCGCTGAAGCTGGACTGCGAGCCAGAAGCCAATTGCGACCGGTATGACAGCTTAAGGAGACCACAAAATGGAACGGACTCAAGTGCTCGATGCCATGGGCCAGTTGAAGCTTTACGGCATGAGAACGGCTTACGACGAGATCATTACGACAGCCGTCAAACGCCAACATGAACCGCAACAGATCATAGGCGATCTGCTGCACGCAGAGATCACCGAGAAGCAGGCCCGTTCGGTCAAATACCAGATGACCATCGCAAAGCTTCCTTTGGCCAAAGAGATCGAAGAGTTCGACTTCGAAACCGCTGATGTCAACGAGACGCTGATCCGCGATCTGGCGATCGGTGACTTCTTGGATCATCAACGTAACCTCGTGCTCATCGGCGGAACCGGAACGGGCAAAACCCATCTCGCCGTCAGCATCGCCCGCGCCTGTATCCGAGAAGGTCGGCGAGGCCGGTTCTTTAATGTCGTCGATCTCGTGAACAAGCTGGACGCTGAAGCGCGTGCGGAACGGCAAGGACGCACCGCCGATCTGATCTCGCGCCTCGACTTCCTGATCCTGGATGAACTGGGGTATTTGCCCTTCGCCCAAACCGGTGGCCAGCTCCTGTTCCACCTCATCAGCAAGCTCTATGAACGCACCTCGATCATCGTCACCACCAATCTCGCGTTCGGAGAATGGCCGAGCGTGTTCGGGGACGCAAAGATGACAACAGCGCTTCTCGACCGTCTCACCCACCACTGCGAGATCGTCGAAACCGGTAACGAAAGCTGGCGCTTCAAAAATAGAGCTTAGCCTCAAACGACACCCCCGCTGGCCCGACGCAGCTACGCTATATGAGGGCTACGCAGCGCCGGGCCAGCTCAACACAATGGGGGGTCAATTTTGGACGCCGATAAGGGGTCATGTTTGGATGCCGATTGACAGCCCGCGACATCACAACGACCCCGCTACCGTGGCCGAGTATTGCTCCGCCGATTACAGTGGAGGGAAGTCGAGGACCACGCCTTGTATCGTGCCACACCGAAAACTGGTTGGAATGGCAGAAAGCATGATGCGACGAAGAGATCTGATTTTTTTGATTGTTTCCGTCGGTTAAAGTTCCGTAGGAACCAACTTATGCTACGCGATGCTCTGTTGCAGCAGCTGAGTGATGAGCTGTCACGCGTTGGGCGTTATTATTCACGGGGCTTTCGTATTGAAATTTCGCCAACAGATGCTCTGCCAAGTGTTGAGGATCTGGATGAGTTAAAGGCGAAGCTATCTAGAGAAGAAGTGGGTTTTTCGGAAGTCCTAGATTTCTGTTTTGAGCGGTGACTTTTTGGAGCGTCTTGTATGACCAACGATGAAGCCGAAAAATGCTGCATGATGCACGAATGACCGTTTCGAAGGGCTACCCCGCAGAAAAGTGAGCTAGCCGCAATGTCCGCTAGGGGCCGAGCATGCCTTGGAAGCCACGTATGCTTTGCAACTTTGCAGTGTCCGCTTCCTGCGCGTGAGAGTGTCCGATCTTCTGTGTATGAGTAATTTGGCCCATGCTTCATTAACGAAGGAGCATGACGACAATGACGATATCCAAGGAAGTTTTAGACGCGCTGCTGAGCGGCGTTGAGAACGCGGACGATTTACTGGGCGAACAGGGCTTGATGAAAGAGTTGAAGGTTCGCCTGATGGAACGGATGCTTGGCGCTGAACTGACCGAGCATTTAGGCTATGAGCCTGACACCCAGCCGACAAACCAGCAGAGCAACCGCCGCAATGGCACGTCGCGCAAGACGTTGAAGGGCAATGATGGGGCGCTGCCGATTGATGTCCCGCGCGACCGTGAGGGCAGTTTTGAACCGGAACTGATCAAGAAGGGTCAGACCCGGATCGACGGTATGGATGACAAAATCATCGGCTTATATGCAGCGGGGTTATCGACCCGCGACATCCGCGCCCACCTTGAAGAGGTCTATGGGCTGAAGGTGTCCGCCGATCTTGTCAGCCGTGTCACGGATGCGGTTTTGGAAGAAGTGTCGGATTGGCAGAACCGGGCTCTGGAAGCGATGTATCCGATTGTTTTCCTTGATGCTCTTCGGGTCAAAATCCGCGATGCGGAAAGCCGTCAGGTCAAGAACAAAGCCGTTTACGTAGCCCTGGGCGTCAACGCCGAGGGCGAACGCGAGGTTCTCGGCCTGTGGATTGCCAACAACGAAGGGGCCAAGTTCTGGCTCTCGGTGATGAACAACCTGCGCAATCGCGGCGTCGAAGACTTCCTGATCGCCGTTGTGGACGGCCTCAAGGGCTTTCCTGATGCCATCAATGCCGTATTCCCTGAGACCACAGTCCAAACCTGCATTGTCCACCTCGTGCGCCATTCCCTGAACTTCTGCGGATGGAAAGATCGCAAGAACGTCGCAAAAGACCTCAAGCGGATTTATCAGGCCACGGATGACACCGAGGCGGAGAAAGCCCTTGCTGATTTTGAGGCCGAATGGGGCCAAAAGTACCCGTCAATCGCTCCAAGCTGGCGACGCGCGTGGCAAGAAGTCATCCCGTTCTTCGCCTTCCCACCAGCCGTGCGCAAAATCATCTACACGACAAATGCGATTGAAAGCCTGAACCGCGTCATCCGAAAAACCACCAAAACGCGCGGGAGCTTTCCCACTGATGATGCTGCGACAAAGCTGATCTATCTGGCCATCCGCAGTCTTGAGAAGACAGGCAGGGCCGTCAGAGAATGGGTTGCTGCCCGCAATCAGTTCGCTATCCTATACCCAGAACGGTTCAACAAATGAGCCGCCAAACTCGCATGGGCTAAGCCTCATACACAGAGTTTCGGATACTCCC
>NZ_JBKQXN010000323.1:0-2829 GCF_046762905.1 Yoonia sp. R2-816
AACCGACCTATCCGCCCATTCCCAAGCAAAACTCAGCGCTATCGCAAGGCAACTCAACGAACGACCGCGCAAGACCTTGCAATATCAAACGCCAGCGGAGAAGTTCGCCGAGTGTGTTGCGTCGACCGGTTGAGATCGCCGCAGAAAGCGGACACTGCAAAACTGCAAAGTTCGGCCAACTTCCGAGGCATGCCCGGCCCATAGTGGTCACTCAATCAGATATCAGGATGCTGCGGCTGCAGCCCGCATAGCGGACCTTCTCCACAGGCACCAAATAGGAAGACGGCTAGGCGACCACAACGCGGACTTTTCTGACATTCAAAATGAACAGGCTGAAGTTCGCAAATCGCCACTCTAGTGCTCGCGGTCACTTAGATCATGATCGGCTGGAAACGCCAAAACATAGCTAGGCATGTATAATCTGGGTGAAAAAAGGGCGAGACAACTCGGCAGAGCTAATATATGCGTAACAATCATTCTTCTCTGCATTGAAAATGGACGGGTTAAGGTTGGCAAAGTTTACAATTGAAGTACCATTTGGTTGCATTGAGGCCGAGTCCTACACCGAATTGAAAGCAAGAATAGGTTATGAGCGCGATTTTTGGACGAGCTTCGGTGTGTTTAATCTGGATGAATTTAAGAACCAGAATGTCGCATCCCAAAGCAGATCTCATATTCAGGCCGTTAACGAGATGTCAGGTCTTTGGAACAGCATTTACACGCGTCTGGATGCTGTTGATGGGCGACAATTTACCGAAGAGTTTGAAAGCTTAAAAAACGAGATAGAAAGCAATCTTGGCTTCGCACCAAAATCTAACTCAAACCTTTCCAAGGCGGCAAAAATTCATTTTGACGGTGGAAGAACAGAGGAAGCTCTAAGGCTCCTTATCGGGTACCTAATTTCCGTAAAAAAAATATCTATACCGGCAATGAGCAGTCATGCTGAACTTGGTGCATATTATGGTGCGGTGAAGTCCAGTTTTGCAGACGTGGTTGCCATACCCGAGATTGGCATTGAAAAAGCCGCTGCTGAAGTAGAAAGAGAAGTAGCCGTAGTCAGGCAGGCTGCGGTCGAAGCAAGCGCTTCATCTGAGCGAATTAGTCAACTTGAGGAAGACCTCAGGTTGAAGGCTGACAATACAAGTGAAGAGCTGACTAGACAATTCAGCTCAGTCCACAAGCGAATTCTCAAAGCATACAGGTCTCAGGCCAAGCTATCGAAAGCTGCAGAACGCAATCGTGAAGAGGAATTCACGGGACTGCAGAAAGCTTTCAATCTACATCTGCGCATTCAACGCCCGGTCGAGCTTTGGCAGGAGCGGCAAGACGAACACACACAAAACGCAAGAACTGCGTGGCTATGGTTCGTGTGCGCTTCGTTGCTACTTGGTCTTGCGGCGTTTTTGGTAGCGGTCGTTTTCGATGACCACATAGCCAAATCATTTGTTCCCGCGAGCTGCACAATTGGGTTTGAACCGTCATGCGATAGGCTTTCGCCAAAGGGCCCCTTAACGATCTCGATGATTTTACTCGTCTCGACGGTGTGGCTCTGGTACCTGAGATTTCAGATGAAGATTCATTTGAGTGAACGTCACCTAGCTTTAGATGCTCGGGAAAGGCGAGCATTTGCGGAGACGTATTTGTCATTGCTGAAAGGTGACCAGGTAACGCAAGAGCATGAGTCTGTGGTGCTTCAATCGCTGTTCCGCCCAACACAAGACGGCATAATCAAAGATGAAGGTGGACCAGACTTCGGCGTGGCTTCACTGCTTTCCAAGGCGTTAGACCGGAATAAATAGAACGTTGTGGGGGGACGCATTTATGCGCCAATTCTCGGCGAGTTTCTGAGCGCGCTTGATAAACACGAGGCTTCGAAGGTCAAACCTACGACCTCTTCTGAAAAGAGCATCCAAAATGGCACAGCCCAAAAAACTGATCCAGTTTAAGAAGCTTACCCACGGATACTACACCGCGTACTCGATGAGCCGCGTCGGAATGAAAGACTTGCGCGCCAGTCTCTTAGAGTTGGAGGGTCTGAACCCCAACGGCATGTTTCAGATTGGTGCAAAAGATCTCAACCGAGAAGCCTGGTCAGAAATCCCAACTAAGCTGGCTCTTGCTGGAATGGAGATAGATGGCCCTTTCAGCCAAATGATTGCACAAGGCGTGGTGGCAATTTTGTACGGACTTTGGGAAGATCACTATCGAGCGCAGATCGCCTCAGAACTAGATTGTAAAAAGAACGAACTCGCCTGTGACTTGATGGGCGACCTGCGAAGAATTCGACAATGGATTGTGCACGCAAATGGCATCGCTGATAAAAACGTAACTAAGTTGAGCGTCCTGTCATGGCCATCAAAAAGGGGGCCGATTTTCTTAGGAAGCTCCGAGATGGCGGAACTGCAAAGAGCAATAAACACAATGACGGTAGAGGTTCGCCCTTGAACCGAACCTCCTTAGGCGTATCAGAAAGTCACTTGATTCAGCGGGTGGCCGAATCGAAATCATGAACAGCTTGACGGCAACCATCATAACAATCATCACCATTTTGATCAGATCTCTGGGACCGCGATCATCGAAGTGCCAAAAGGAGGCACTCCAATTTTTCCGAATTTCGTAAGCGGGTTCCTATGTCCGCTTTCGCACGTTGGAGCTGTGCCACTCCCAACAGCAACTAACTTCCGCTTCCCTGAAGGTTTTTCGATGCGGGCCGGGGTGCAACCTTTCCTTCCGGCGAGGCGTGCGGCCCGCGTTGACAAACCTCGGAAGGACGAAGCCGCGGTGTCTGGGATCAGACTATGGAGAAAGAGCGCTTGCGGGTGCAGTTGA
>NZ_JBKQXN010000324.1:0-237001 GCF_046762905.1 Yoonia sp. R2-816
CCTTCCTCAATCAATCGTGCAAAACGATCTCGCAATTCCATCGGCAACGGTGCTGGCATGATCAATCCTCCCAAAAAGGGTGAACCACAGATCATGTCTCAGGGGAATCCTGCCGACTCAAACTTTTATCGAAATGCTTTATCGCAGGCGGTTCAGACGATCCTGTTGTGGTCGGACACGGCCTTTGACGATCAGCCACCCTTGGCGATGATCGACGGTAACGCGGTCTTAAGACCTGAAATTGCAGATGTGATACGGGCCGCTTATGATCAGGTCATGCCTGCCATGGACCGGGATGCGAGCCATGCGTTGCGGTTACAGGCGAGGATAACACGACCATCATGACACATACCTTCCCTATCCGCGTTTACTATGAAGATACCGACCTGGCGGGCATCGTCTATTATGCCAATTATCTGAAATTCATCGAACGCGCCCGCAGTGAGTGGGTTCGCGGTTTGGGGATTGATCAGGCGCAGATGAAGGCGGAGGGCTATGTCTTTGCCGTCCGCCGGGTCGAGGCGGATTATCTGATGCCGGCCAAATATGATGATGAATTGGTGGTTGAGACGGATACGGTCGAGAATTCGGGTGTTCGCCTGATTGTCCGCCAGGATGTCAAACGTGCCGATGTCACGCTGTTTACCGCCACGGTCACCATCATCTGCATGAATGCCAGTGGTGCCGTGGCCCGGTTGCCAGCGGCGATCCGCCGTTCGATCCATTAAAAGTCGCCAGTTTCAGCTTTGAAATGCGGGATTGATTGGATTTCCCTTTCGCCTTGGGTTATGCCTGTGCCCAATCAGAGCCCAAAATGGGCCTAGAGGCAGAGCAGGCACAATGGAAGCAGCAACCGACTTCACCATGTGGGCGCTATTTGCGCGCGCGACGATTACCGTCAAACTTGTCATGATCATGCTGATCGCTGCATCAATCTGGTGCTGGGCGGTGATCATCGACAAGATCATTCAGTATCGCAAGGCCAAGGCGGAGGCCGATATCTTTGACCGGTCGTTCTGGTCGGGTGAACCGCTGGACGGGCTGTTTGACAAGATCGGGACCGACCCGGATGGCCCGAGCGAGAAGATTTTTGCCGCAGGCATGCTGGAATGGCGCAGATCCCATACCCAAGAGGGTGAGTTGATCGCAAATGCCACCGCCCGGATTGACCGGTCAATGGATGTGGCCATCGCCAAAGAGGCGGCGCGATTGCAGGGCGGTCTGCCGGTGCTGGCCACTGTCGGTTCGACCGCCCCGTTTGTCGGTCTGTTCGGCACTGTCTGGGGTATCATGAACGCCTTTATCGAGATTGCAGAAGCGCAGAATACGAACCTCGCCGTTGTGGCCCCTGGGATCGCAGAGGCGTTGCTGGCCACGGGCCTTGGCCTGCTAGCGGCCATTCCGGCGGTGATATTCTATAACAAATTGTCGGCTGATAGTGATCGGATCGTGGGCGGCTATGAGGCCTTTGCCGATGAGTTCGCCACGATCCTGAGCCGTCAATTGGATAGCTGAGCATGGCTGCAAGTGTTATCAAAACAGGCGGAGGGAGCGGGCGCCGTGGCCGCCGCCGCGGGGGCCGCACCCAACCTATGTCCGAGATTAACGTCACCCCGTTTGTGGATGTGATGCTGGTTTTGCTGATCATCTTCATGGTCGCCGCCCCGTTATTGACCGTCGGCGTTCCAGTGGAACTGCCGCAGACCGCCGCAACCGCCCTGCCGACAGATGATGAGGAGCCGCTGACCGTGACCATAACGGCGGCTGGCGAAGTGACCATTCAGGAGACCGAGACCCCGCGTGATGAACTGGTGGCCAAGTTACAGGCCGTCGCCGCCGAACGCACCAGTGACCGCATTTATCTGCGCGCCGATGGAGCCAATAGCTGGAATGTCGTGGCCGAGATCATGGGTGATCTGAACGCAGCGGGCTTTACCAATATCGGCCTTGTGACGGATGTGGCGAACCCGGAGACCGGCGGGTAGGGCCATGCAAACGCCGGGCACCATTATCTCTGCTGCGGGCCACACGGTTCTGATCGGCTGGCTTTTGCTGGGCTGGGGGTTGAGTTCGGACCCGCTTGAGTTTGACACGATGGTGGTCACAACGGTGAGTGGGGAAGAGTTTGCAGCACTTCAGGCCGCGAGCACACCCGATCCGGGTAGGGCGGAGCCGACCGCCCCTGTGCAACCTGTGACAGATACGGCGCCCCCACCCCCGGCCGATGAGACACCTACCGAAGTGGCGCCGCCGCCGGAGCCTGTTGAACAGCCGGTTGAGGACACCCCACCGCCCCCACCGCCCCCGGCACCACCTGTGGCAGAAGTGGATGATGTCCCCCCTGTTGATCCCGCGCCGCCTGCGCCGCCACCGGCCCGCCCCGATCTTGAGATCAGCGAACGCCCCCGTCCGCGTGTGACTGATACTATCGCCCCTGTGCCAGCAGCACCTCCGCCCCCGGATGCAGCACCGGATGAGATTGCCCGCGATGAGGTTGTGCAGGACGAGACTGCCGATCCTGAGATCATTGAAGATGAGCAGGAAGCGACCGCGCCGCCAGAGGCCGAAACCGAGATTGCGATTGCAGATGAGACGCCCTCGGGTGCAGTGGAAACCTCGATCCGCCCGAGCGCGCGGCCCAGCCGGCCCGCGCCGGAGCCTGAGACAGACGATGCTGTTGCCGCGGCTCTTGCCGATGCATTGGCGGGCGCCGGAGAAACCGCAACACCGGAGGCCCCGGCGGTGGCGGCTGGTCCACCGATGACCGGATCAGAGAAAGACGCGTTTCGCATCGCCATTAACAATTGCTGGAACATTGATCCCGGATCAGAAGCGGCGCGTGTCACAGTCACGGTTGTTTTTGAACTTGGTCGTGATGGCAAAGTTGTGGGTAACCCGCGCCTGATCTCGGGCAGTGGTGGCACTGATGCGAGTATCAACGTCGCATTCGAGGCCGCACGCCGGGCCATTTTACGGTGTCAGGGATCAACTGGATATCAGCTGCCCCCGGAGAAATATGAAGAATGGCGCGAAGTGACAGCCAATTTCGACGCATCGGGGGCACGCTATTGAGAACCCCCGGCGCAGACATGCCAATGGAACCATGCAATACTTGCGGTGTTGGCCAAGAGATGCGCATGGATCATAATAACCAGAGACGCGGTAAAGCGGATGAGAGAGCCCATGTTTAAAAAACTGATGACCCTGCTGTTTGTAGTTTTGCTGGGAACGCAAGCCTATGCACTCGAAATCGACCTGCGAAACCCGCAGGTTGAACCGCTGCCAATTGCGGTACCTGCGTTCCAGGCGGAAAACGCGGCGGCTCAACAGGTGGCCGCCGACATCTCGCGATTGGTGGTGCAGGATTTGACCGGCACGGGTTTGTTCCGCGAAATTCCTCCTAATGCTTTTATCTCGCAGGTGTCATCTTTCACCCAACCAATTGCCTATCCCGACTGGCGTGCGGTTAACGCGCAGGGCCTGATCACGGGAGCCGTGACGGTCAATGGCAATCAGTTGGTGGTCAAGTTCCGCCTGTATGACGTCTTTGCCGGCACTGAGCTTGGGCAAGGCCAGCAACTGGTCGGTACAGTCGATGGCTGGCGCCGCATGGCCCATAAGGTGGCCGATGCCGCCTATTCCCGTATCACTGGTGAAGGTGGCTATTTCGACAGTCGCGTGGTGTTCGTGTCCGAAAGTGGTCCCAAGGACAACCGCCAGAAACGTCTGGCCGTCATGGATTATGACGGGGCGAATGTGCAGTTTTTGACCGATAGCAGTGCCATTGTGTTGGCGCCGCGGTTTTCGCCGAATGGTGATCGCGTGCTTTATACCAGCTTTGAATCCGGTTTCCCGCGCATCAACGTGCTGAACGTGGCCAATGTGGGCCGTCAGCAATTGGCGACCGCACCGGGTGAGATGGCGTTCAGCCCCCGCTTTTCCCGAGATGGGCGGCAGGTGATCTATAGTCTGGCGAATGGTGGCAATACCGATATCTATCGTACTGATCTGGGCAGTGGGCAGCATGTGCGTCTGACCTCGGCACCGTCGATTGAAACGGCCCCCAGCCTGTCACCTGACGGCAGCCAGATTGTGTTTGAAAGTGACCGTTCGGGCACCCAGCAGCTTTATATCATGCCCGCCAACGGGGGCGAGGCACGCCGGATTTCCTTTGGTGAGGGCCGTTACGGCACCCCGGTCTGGTCGCCACGCGGTGATCTGGTTGCGTTTACCAAGCAGAACGCTGGTCGGTTCCATATTGGTGTGATGCGCACGGACGGGTCCGAAGAACGGTTGCTGACCTCGTCTTTCCTGGATGAGGGTCCCACATGGTCGCCCAATGGCCGGGTCATCATGTTCAGCCGTGAAACCCAAGGTGCGGGCGGTACATCGGCGATGTATTCGGTCGATATTTCAGGGCGCAATCTGAAGGCCGTGCCCATTCAGGGGGGCGCGTCCGACCCGTCATGGGGTCCGTTGCAGCCGTAATGAAGTGTGATTCCCAATGCAGGCAAGCCATGCTATGCTGGGACAAAATGAGCAGATAACAACAGGATCAATCCGATGAAGATGATGACACGCGCGACCGTGCTGCTACTGGCGCTCGCCACTGCGGCTTGTACGAACCCGGACCGTTTTGGCGGTGGAGGTGCCGGTGCTGATGGTGCCAATGGGGCGAATGGCGTCAATGGTGGTCTGGCTGGATCGGCCAGTGACCCGACAAGCCCGCAATTCTTTAACCAGACCATTGGCGACCGCGTGCTGTTTGCTGTCGACACCTCGACCATCACGCCCGAAGGCAAGACCATTCTGGATGGTCAGGCCCAGTGGCTGCTGACCAACGCCGATTACCGCGCCGTTGTCGAAGGCCATGCCGATGAACAGGGTACGCGCGAATATAACATTGCCCTGGGTTTCCGCCGTGCGAATGCCGTTCGTGAATACCTTGTGTCGCGCGGTGTGCCCTCTGGCCGCTTGGAAGTGACCAGCTATGGCAAGGAGCGCCCGATTGAGGTGTGCAGCCAAGAAAGTTGCTATGCCAAGAACCGCAGAGCCGTTACGGTGCTTTCATTCTCGGCCATCACAAGCTGATCCAGACTGAAGGAACACCGATGTTGCACCGTATCGCCATTGCCCTTGCCATTGTTCTGGCACCGCTTCCGGGTCTGGCCCAGCAGGATGAAACGCTTGCTGATATCCGCCAGCAGTTGACGGTGCTTTATGTCGATGTGCAGCGGTTGAAACGCGAGTTGTCAACGACCGGTGGTCTGAATTCCGGCGTGGTGGGCAGCACCCCACTGGATCGTCTGAACGCGATCGAGGCGGAGCTGCAACGTCTGACCTCAAAAACCGAAGAGTTGGAGTTTCGCGTCAACCGGATCACCGTGGACGGCACCAACCGTATCGGTGATCTGGAATTCCGCCTGTGCGAGCTGGAGGCAAACTGCGACATCAGCCAGTTGGGTGATACCCCGACCCTGGGCGGTGGTGAGAACCTGACAAATGTGCCGGTGGCCGATCCGCCGCCAGCAACTGGCGGTCCGGCCCTTGCTGTGGGTGAGCGTAACGATTTTGAGCGGGCGCAGGAGGCGCTCGCTGCCGGTGACTTTCGCAGCGCCGCTGACCAGCTTGCGACCTTTGGCACGACCTATCCGGGAAGCCCGCTGACCGCGCAGGCAGAATATCTGCGGGGCGAGGCGCTGGAAGGCCTGGGTGAGATGACCGAGGCCGCGCGTGCCTATCTGGCGGCGTTTTCCGGCGATCCGACAGGCCCCAAGGCGCCTGATGCCCTGTTCAAGCTCGGCGCGTCGCTTGGTGCCATTGGCCAAACCCAGGATGCCTGTCTGACCCTCGCCGAGGTTGGTGTGCGGTTCCCCGGCAATCCGGCGGTGACGGATGCCGAACAGGCGATGTTCAATCTGGGATGTCAGTAGACACCCCCGCTGATGCGGACGCGTTTGATGCGCTGTTGCTGCATTTCGCGCGGACTGTTTTCCTTGATAAGCCACCCCGCCGGATCGGCGTTGCCGTATCGGGTGGCGGGGATTCGATGGCGCTTTTGCACCTTTATGCCCGGCTGGCGCAGGATGACGGTTTTGAAGTTGCCGCCGTCACGGTCGATCACGGTCTGAGATCTGATGCGGTGGCAGAGGCCGCCCATGTTGCCCGCTTTTGCAAGGCTGCCGGGATCAGCCACGACACGCTTCGCTGGGAGGGTTGGGACGGTAAGGGCAACCTGATGGCCGCCGCGCGCACTGCCCGGTATCGCCTGATTGCTGACTGGGCGCATGCCCGTGGCATTGGCGCGGTTGTTCTGGGCCACACGGCAGACGATCAGGCCGAGAATTTTCTGATCAGGCTCGCGCGTAAGTCTGGACCGGACGGGCTGGCCGGAATGGATGTGCGGTTTGAACGCCACGGGATTACATGGGCGCGGCCCTTGTGGCAGCAGTCGCGCAAAGACTTGCGTGATTACCTGCGCAGGCACGGGGTGGCTTGGATTGATGACCCGACCAACGAGGATGACACCTATGAACGCAGTCGCGTGCGCAAGGCGTTGGTGGAACTGGAAGCGTTGGGGATCACAGCAGATGTGCTGAAGTCTGTTGGCGTGACCATGCGCGCCACCAAGGATGCGCTGGATTATTACGCAAGGATTGAGGCAGCAAAGTACATCCGACAGGAGCATGGTGATTTGGTGCTGCATCTGGCCCAAACCGACCCCCTGCCGATGGAGATGCGGCGACGGCTGTGGCGGGCGATGCTGCCTTGGGTCAGTGGCGCATCCTATCCGCCACGCAACACGGCGCTGTTTGAAGCGATCCATGGATTATCAGCCGAGGGCAACACGACGGTTGGTGGTTGCCTGATCACCCGCAAGGGCGAGATGTGGCGCGTGACGCGAGAATATAATGCAGTGGCTGATCTGATCGGCCCGACGACAGCCATTTGGGACAATCGCTGGCAGTTATCTGGTCCACACGCGGATGATCTGAAGGTCCGTGCGTTGGGTGACGGGATCGCCGACTGCCCGGGGTGGCGTGATACGGGGCTGCCGCGCGCTTCGCTTCTGGCGACCCCGGCGGTTTGGCGTGGCGATACGCTGATCGCGGCCCCGATTGCGGGTTTGTCCAATGGTTGGACAGCGCAGATTGTCGCGGATTTTCACGAAGAGGCGTTTGCGCATTGAAGATTAAGGTTTTGCCTCTATTTTAGGTGAAACGCATACGCCGCGACTCTGTCGCGACATTTCCCGATTTCGAAGGAGTTTCTGCCTTGGGCAACGCGCGTAACATGGTCTTTTGGGTCGTCCTGTTCCTTATGGTGCTGGCGCTCTTTAATCTTTTCAGCAGCCCGCCGGGTTCGACGAGCAGTGACTCTCGCAGCTACTCCGAATTTGTGGCCGCCGTCGAAGGTGGCGAAGTCACCGAGGTGGTGATTGATGGCGAGCGGGTGCGCTATACCCAAGGCAGTCGTACCTTTACGACTATCAAGCCGGAAGATGCTGAAATCACTGATCTTTTGATAGCCGCCAATGTCCCAGTTGAGGCGCGCAGTCAGGAAACATCGTTTTTCCAAAGCTTCCTGCTGAGCATTCTGCCCTTCATCCTGCTGATCGGTGTCTGGATCTATTTCATGAACCGGATGCAGGGTGGCGGCAAAGGCGGTGCCATGGGCTTTGGCAAATCGCGCGCGAAGCTGCTGACGGAAAAGCATGGGCGGGTCACGTTTGACGATGTCGCCGGGATTGATGAAGCCAAGGAAGAGCTGGAAGAGATCGTGGAATTCCTGCGCAATCCGCAGAAATTCAGCCGCCTGGGCGGTAAGATTCCAAAAGGTGCGCTGCTGGTGGGCCCTCCGGGTACGGGTAAAACGCTGCTTGCGCGGGCAATTGCCGGTGAAGCAGGCGTGCCGTTCTTCACGATTTCGGGATCGGATTTTGTTGAAATGTTTGTGGGTGTGGGTGCGTCCCGCGTTCGTGACATGTTCGAACAAGCCAAGAAAAACGCCCCATGTATCGTGTTTATCGACGAGATTGACGCGGTCGGTCGGTCCCGTGGTGCCGGTTACGGCGGCGGTAATGATGAGCGCGAACAGACGCTGAACCAGTTGCTGGTCGAGATGGATGGTTTCGAGGCGAATGAAGGTGTGATCATCGTTGCGGCGACCAACCGTCGTGATGTGCTTGACCCCGCATTGCTGCGCCCCGGTCGTTTCGACCGTCAGGTCACGGTGCCGAACCCTGATATCAAGGGCCGCGAGAAGATTCTTGGCGTGCATGCTCGCAAGATCCCGTTGGGTCCTGATGTGGATCTGCGGATCATTGCCCGTGGCTCCCCCGGCTTTTCCGGTGCTGATCTGGCGAACCTTGTGAATGAGGCGGCGCTGATGGCCGCCCGCGTTGGCCGTCGCTTTGTCACGATGATCGATTTCGAATCTGCGAAGGACAAAGTCATGATGGGCGCCGAGCGCCGGTCGATGGTGATGACTGCCGAGCAGAAGGAAATGACCGCCTTTCACGAAGCCGGGCACGCCATTGTCGGGATCACCCTGCCGAAATGCGATCCGGTCTATAAGGCAACGATCATTCCGCGTGGCGGCGCATTGGGCATGGTGATGAGCCTTCCGGAAATGGATCGCCTGAACATGTTCAAGGATGAATGCCACCAGCGTCTGGCCATGACCATGGCAGGCAAGGCGGCCGAGATCATTAAATACGGTGAGGATCAGGTCAGCAACGGCCCGGCGGGCGATATCCAGCAGGCGAGCCAGTTGGCCCGCGCGATGGTGCTGCGCTGGGGCATGTCTGACAAGGTCGGCAATATCGACTATGCCGAGGCCCACGAGGGATATCAGGGCAACACCGCTGGATTGTCCGTGTCCGCCCATACCAAGGAGCTGATCGAGGAAGAGGTGCGCAGCTTTATCCAGAAGGGGTATGAACGCGCCTATGAGATCATCACGGAGCGCAAGGAAGAGTTTGAGCGTCTGGCGCACGGCCTGCTGGAATATGAGACGTTGACCGGTGACGAGATCAAGCGCGTCATGGCGGGCGAACCGCCGCATACCGGTGACGATGCGGATGATGCCAGTTCTGGCGGGACACCATCGGTGACCTCGATCCCGAAAACAAAGCTGAAGAAACCACCGCGCGAACCCGATAGTGGGATGGAGCCAGAACCTTCGGTCTGATTGGATCAAACGCCGCCCTTAGGGGCGGCGTTTTTGGTTGCGGCAGGCGGTGACGTCGAAACGAGCGATGAAGTCCAGCGCGCGTGGGATCGGGTCCGCCCAAAACTGATCCGGCCCGAGATGATTGCGGGCGTTCAGCACTGCTGTGTCAAGCAGATCGAAATCGATCCGCCGGATATCAGCCGACCAGCCTTCGTATCGCCGGGACCAGCCACGCCGATGATGCGACAACAGCGCGTCGCGTCTGGTATAGCCATGAAAATCAAAGCTGATCTGCCCGTCCGTGACATACATATGATGCCCGGGAAGACCGTGGCGCGGGACAATCCATTCGCCATAGCGGGCACAGTATTGCGATTGATTGAGATAGACGCTGGCCAGAATATGGCAGGCCCCGTAACCAAAAAAGATCCGGTCCGGTCGATGCCAGCGCTTGTAGGGATCTTTCTTGATCTCGGGGTCCGGCCAATACATCGCCTCAGCATAGGATTGTTGGAAAGATGTTGAAACCTCATGTCACGATTGCTGATTTGAAGGTCCCGGCGGGATCGGATAGCCCTTGGCTGAGATTGCTTTGGAGTGTGTGATGCCTGCCTTGATACCAACCGAGATTGTGGGAGAAATCGTCTGGATCGGGCGCGTGCCGGATCGTGATGTATCGTTGCGCTCGGTGGCTGTTGAACAGGCGGAACTGACCTATGCCGGTATTCCGGGCGAGGCGCATGGCGGGCTGATCCGTGCTGCCTGTGTGCGGGTGCGCAGCCAGTACGCCAAAGGCGCAGAAATTCGCAATGTGCGTCAGCTCACGGTGATGTCTGCCGAAGAGCTGGCAGAGGTTGCCGCGGATTGTGGTTTGCCCGCATTCGATCCGGCCCATATCGGGGCATCGTTGGTGGTGAGGGGTATACCTGATTTCACTCATGTCCCGCCGTCCTCGCGCCTGCAGTTTCCCGACGGGTCGGCGATTGTGGTCGATATGGAAAACCGGCCCTGCCATCTGCCGGCCAAGGTGATCAATGCGGATCATCCTGGGGCAGGTGATGCGTTCAAGGCGGCCGCCAAAGGCAAGCGCGGTGTGACGGCCTGGGTCGAGCGCGAGGGCCGTATTCAGGTCGGTGATGCCGTGCGGCTGCATGTCCCTGATCAGCGCGCCTGGCGACCCGGGGCCTGTTGATAACGAACCTACGCAACTGGTTTCAGGCAAAATTGCTCAGTTCCAGGAAAAAGAACGCAGGACGAACGGGTTCATTCAAGCTCTTTTGACGCAGAAATGGGCAATTTTGGCGAAACCCCTGCGGGGCGCGGCGCATTTTGCCTCTGCCATCGCGGATTTGCCCTGCCGATGAACCACATCGCTGCGGTCAAATCAGCTTGTCAGCGGCAAAATGTGTCTCGCGCCAGTTGTGCAGGTTCGTTATCAACAGGCCCCAGGTTTCCCATCAGAAACGGTTTCCGCCCGCATGGACGATTCTGAGGGCGAAAATGTCGCAATCCAAGCGCATGCCATGGTGTGCCACCGATAGAAGCGATGGTAATGATCAGTGGCTTTCGGCCGGGCACAGGGAAAAACCAATGGAATACAAGACGGATATCGAGATTGCACGCGCAGCACAGAAGCGTCCCATCCAGGAAATCGGGGCGAAGCTGGGCATCGACAGTGATGATCTGCTGCCCTACGGCCATGACAAGGCGAAGGTCAGCCAGCGGCTGATCGACTCTGTCCAGGACCGGCCTGACGGCAAACTGATCCTTGTGACCGCGATCAATCCAACCCCTGCGGGTGAAGGCAAGACCACCACGACGGTGGGTCTGGGCGACGGGTTGAATGCGATTGGCAAAAAGGCCGCAATTTGTATTCGCGAGGCGTCGCTGGGCCCGTGTTTCGGCATGAAAGGCGGGGCCGCCGGTGGTGGTTATGCCCAGGTTGTGCCGATGGAGGATATGAACCTGCATTTCACGGGCGATTTCCATGCGATCACATCGGCGCACAACCTGCTGTCGGCGATGATCGACAACCATATTTATTGGGGTAATGCGCTGGAGATTGATATCCGCCGCGTCGTCTGGCGCCGCGTTCTGGATATGAACGACCGGGCCTTGCGCCAGATTACGACCAGCCTGGGCGGTGTGGCCAATGGTTTCCCGCGTGAGGCCGGATTTGATATTACCGTGGCGTCAGAAGTGATGGCGATCCTGTGTCTGGCCCGCAATCTGGATGATCTGCAGAAACGTCTGGGTGATATCATCGTGGCTTACAGGCGGGACCGCAGCCCGGTCTATTGCCGCGATATCAAGGCCGATGGCGCGATGACGGTGTTGCTGAAGGATGCGATGCAGCCCAATCTGGTGCAGACGCTGGAAAACAATCCGGCCTTTGTGCATGGCGGTCCATTTGCGAATATCGCGCATGGCTGCAATTCGGTCACCGCAACCACGACCGCGTTGAAACTGGCCGATTACGTGGTGACAGAGGCGGGCTTTGGCGCCGATCTGGGGGCCGAGAAATTCATGAACATCAAATGCCGCAAAGCGGGCCTTGCCCCGTCTTGCGTTGTGGTCGTGGCCACGGTGCGCGCGATGAAGATGAATGGCGGCGTGGCCAAGGCTGATCTGGGTGTCGAGAATGTCGACGCGGTGAATGCCGGGTGCGCCAATCTGGGTCGCCATATCGAGAATGTGAAATCCTTTGGTGTGCCGGTCGTCGTGGCGATCAACCATTTTGTGACCGATACGGATGCCGAGGTTGACGCGGTCAAGGCCTATGTTGCGACCCAAGGGTCCGAAGCGATCCTGTGCAAGCATTGGGCGCTGGGATCTGAGGGAACGACCGATCTGGCCAAACGTGTGGCACAGATTGCCGATGCGGGTGAGGCGAATTTTGCGCCGATCTATGCTGATGATATGGGCCTTTTTGACAAGATCGACACGATTGCCAAAAGGATTTACCGCGCTGATGAGGTAATCGCGGACACCAAAATTCGCGATCAGCTACGCCAGTGGGAAGAGCAGGGTTATGGCCATTTGCCTGTCTGCATGGCCAAGACACAGTATAGCTTTTCAACCGACCCGAACCTGCGCGGCGCGCCAACCGGCCATGCGGTTCCGGTCCGTGAGGTGCGGCTGAGTGCGGGTGCCGGGTTTATCGTGGCGATCTGCGGGGAAATCATGACCATGCCTGGTCTGCCTCGTGTCCCGTCGGCGGAGCAGATCATGCTGAATGCGGATGGTCAGATCGAAGGTTTGTTTTAGGTCGGGCAGGGCGACGCTCGTCCCGGACAGGTCCGGAACATCGCCCCGCCCACCCTCCCATATTGAAAGAGACGATATGACAGCGACAGTGATTGACGGAAAAGCCTTTGCCGCGAAGGTGTGTGGACAGGTGGCCGACCATGTTGCCCGGTTGACGGCCGATCATGGTATCACGCCGGGGCTGGCGGTAGTTCTGGTTGGCGAAGACCCGGCAAGTCAGGTTTATGTCCGCTCAAAAGGCAAGATGACTGTTGAGGTCGGCATGGCGTCATTCGAGCATCGGCTGGATGTCCAGACCACTGAGGCTGATCTGCTGGCGCTGATTGATCAGTTGAACAATGACCCGACGGTGCATGGTATTCTGGTCCAGTTGCCGCTGCCGGATCATCTGGACAGTGATCTGGTGATCAACAGCATTGATCCGGCCAAGGATGTTGACGGCTTTCATATCTCCAATGTTGGCCTTCTGGGGACAGGGCAGAAAAGCATGGTGCCCTGCACCCCGCTGGGCTGCCTGATGATGCTGCGGGATTATCACGGGTCATTGTCGGGGCTGAATGCCGTTGTGGTGGGGCGGTCCAACATTGTCGGCAAGCCCATGGCGCAACTGCTGCTGGGTGATAGCTGCACGGTGACGATTGCCCATAGCCGGACCAAGGACCTGCCCGGTGTGGTGCGGCAGGCCGATATCGTCGTTGCGGCGGTCGGTCGTCCGCAAATGGTACAGGGCGATTGGATCAAGCCGGGCGCAACTGTGATTGATGTGGGCATCAACCGGATTGAAAAACCCGAAGGCGGTACCCGCCTGGTGGGGGACGTGGATTATGACAGTTGTGCGGCGGTTGCCGGGGCCATTACACCTGTTCCCGGTGGCGTTGGGCCGATGACGATTGCCTGCCTGCTCGCCAACACGGTGACGGCCTGTTGCCGGGCGAACGGTCTGGATGAACCCGAAGGTTTGACCGCAACCGCATCCTGAGTTGTGTTACAATTGATTCTGACGGGCAAGCGACGGTTGCCTGACGTGAATAGGTTGGTTAACACACTCATAATGATGAGTTTTCTGTCAAAGGCTGTGCGGTCGTTTGGGACGGATCCGGTTTGGTCGTTTCTGTTCGGGCTGGCGATCATCGTGGCATTGATCGGTCCGTTTGGCACATTTGACGCGCTGAACCTGCCATTGCGGTTGTTGTACTGGGCACCGGTGGTTTTGGGAGCAAATGTGTTTGTCCGGCTCTCCAATCGATTGGTGAACAGGTTCGCCGCAAATCCGACGCCGCTGCAATGGCAGGTCCTGACCATTGTTGTCTTTTCAATGACCTTCTCCCCTGCTGTTTGGTCCTATAGCGCGTTGTTTTCGGATCAGCTTCGCGGCTTGAACAGTCTTTTCGTCATCTTTTTCAACGTATTTTGCGTCACGGCGGCTATCGGGTTTTTGGTGTTTTTCATGACCCGCACGTCAGCTGAAAGGGTTGAAGAGACAACGATCCGCCCGCGTCTTTTCAACCGCCTGCCGGATGGGACTGACGCGGCGATTGTCCGGCTGACGGTGGATGATCACTATGTTCAGGTGCATATGGATGACGGCCATGTGCATCGTATTCTGATGCGCTTTGCCGATGCGGTGAATGAGATGGACGATACGCTGGGGTTTTGCACACACCGATCGCACTGGGTTGCTGCCGGTTTTGTGACGCAAAGCCTGCGCGAGAATAACCGTGAGTTTCTAATGCTGGGCGACGGGGCGAAAGTGCCGGTCAGTAAGACATATCGCGAAAATGTGGCCGCTGCGGGGTTTTTGTGACCGGAACGGCGATGGCTTTTTTTCCGGTCAGGATCGCCATGGGCTGGCCGTCAAACAATTGCTGCAGGCTGGGTGTGTCGCTGGACAGCCCGCCGGTATAGGCCCCATAGGCCGGCATGATTATCCGTGATGCGTTATAAAGAAACGCGGGCCGGCTGCGCCCGGCGAGCCGATGTTTGGGGTGGTAATGTCCTGATACCTCAGCGGTTTGTGTGGATGCGATGTGACGAAAGGTCAGCGCGCCGATGCTGATCTGTGCCAGATGGGTGCCGCCAAGATCAACCGGCCCGGGATCGTGATTACCTTCGATCCAGATCCATTCGCGTCCTGCCTGAAGCCGCGACAGCCAAAGCGCCATGTCGTCCGACAGGCTGAGTGCGGCGTCCAGATCATCGAAACTGTCGCCCAGGCAGATGACCATTTGCGGGCGGGTGGTGTCGATGTCGCTTTCAAGTTTTTCCAGTGTCGCCTGAACCTCGTAAGGTGGCAACATCACCCCGCTGCGGCGCGCGATCCTGTCGGATTTTCCCAGATGCAGGTCAGAGACGCAAAGCAGGTCATGATCCGGCAAATGCAGCGCGCCAGAGGGCAGGGCGGTGCAACGTGTGTCGCAAAAGGTAAAGCTATGGCCGTTCATGATCTGTTCTTTGCGTGATTGTGCCTGAGGGCGCAAGTCCTAAAGGTCGCTGACCCCGGCGGTGTCCATCAGATGCAGCGCGGCCTCTTCCAGCAGTCTGTCTTGGGCAGCCCCGGCGACAGGGACCTTGCCCACCTCAAGGAACAGGGGGGCAGCAAGCGGTGTGACGCGGTCGAGGATCACGTGATCGACGCGGCCCTGCGTGCGGGTCAGCATTTCCTCGATCCGGCCAAAATCCACAAGGCCGCGCATTGCCTCTTCGCGGGTGATTTGCAGCATCAGGTGGTCGGGGTCATATTTCGACAGCGTGTCATAGAGGATGTCGGATGAAAACGTCGCCTGCCGACCGGTCTTGCGGGTTTGTGGCAGGTTGCGTTCGATCAGTCCGGCGATGGTCGCGGCACCTCGAAAGGTCCGTTTCATGACGGCATTCCCGGACAGCCATGTTTCAAATCCCGCCCGCAGATCGGGTTCGCGGAACAGTGGCGCGGGGTCGAGAACCGGATCAAGCCCCCAGATCAGGGTGGCGTAGTCGGTCGCCACGAAGCCGAGCGGGTGCAGGTCCATTTCCTCCATCCGTTGGGTCAATAGCATTCCCAGGGTCTGCATGGCATTGCGTCCGGCAAACCCGTAGGCGCAAATATGCTGCCGCCCGTCATGGGGGAAGCTTTCGACCAGGATGCGGTCGGCCTCGGGCAGTTTGGACACTTCGCGCTGAAGGTTGAGCCACTCGGCGGTGTGGGTGGGCAGTTCGGGCCAGCTGTCCTGCTGGAACATGCGCAGGATGCGTTGCGACAGCTGCGTGGAGTTGGCGAATTTAGTGCCCATGAAGGTGGCGATTTTTGGGGTCTTGCCGCCGCGACGGCTGACCTCAACCGTCATTTCCTTCAGGCCTTCGTAGCGGACAACCTGCCCGCCGATCAGGAATGTATCGCCGGGGGTCAGGGTGGCAGCGAACCCTTCCTCGACCTCGCCAAGTTGTTTGAAACCGCGTTTCAGCCGGACCTTGAGCGTGTCGGTGTCCTGAATGGTGCCGATATTCATGCGAATGCGCTGGGCCGCGCGCGGGTCGCGCAATTGCCAATGGCCATCAGCCGTTTGCAGAAGCCGTTTCCACTTGTCATAGGCGCGCAAGGCGTAGCCACCGGTGGCACAGAAATCGAGGCAATCATCGAATGCGGCGCGTGTGAGTGTGGCGTAGGCACCGACTGTTTTGACCTCCGCAAATAGCGCATCAGCGTGGAACGGGCCGCTGCAGGCGGCGATCAGAATGTGCTGGCACAGTACATCGCGGGGGCCAGCGCCTTTGGGATCACCGTCGAGGTCGTGTTCTCTTGCGGCCTCAAGCGCTGCGACACATTCCACGACCTCGAACCGGTTGGCAGGTACCAAAATCGCCTTGGACGGAGCATTGTAGCGGTGGTTGGCCCGCCCGATCCGCTGCACCAGTCGTTTGACGTTCTTGGGCGCGCCGATCTGGATCACCAGATCGACATCGCCCCAGTCGATGCCAAGGTCGAGCGATCCGGTGCAGACGATGGCGCGCAATTCGCCTGCGACCATCGCCGCCTCGACCCGTTCGCGTTGTTCGCGGGCGAGGCTGCCGTGGTGTATGCCGATGGGTAAGTCATCGGTATTGGCGAGCCAGAGATTATGGAAAAAGATTTCGGCCTGGGCGCGGGTGTTGTGGAAAATCAGCGTGGTTTTGTGCTGTCTGACCTGTTCCAGCACCGCCGGGATGGCATAGGCCGCCCCACCGCCCGACCAGGGCGGTTTTTCGTCGGTCGTCAGCATGCTGATATCCGGGTCGGGGCCGGGATCGGCGTTGATGACCTCGCACGGGTCAGGGTGGCATGCCAGTTGGTGGGCGATGGCGGCCGGGTCTTCGACAGTGGCGGAGAGGCCGATGCGCCGCAGCCCCGGTGCGAGGGTTTGCAGGCGGCTGATGGCCAGCATCAACTGGTCGCCGCGTTTGCTTTCGGTGAGCGCGTGGATTTCATCGACGATGACACGTTTCAACCCCTTGAAGATGCGGGGTGCGTCCTCGTAGCTGGTCAGGAGTGCTAGCGACTCAGGGGTGGTTAGCAGGATATGCGGCGGGTCGGCCCGCTGCCGCCTTTTTTGCGTATAGGACGTGTCGCCGGTCCGATCCTCGATCCGGATCGGCAGGTTCATTTCGGCCACGGGGGTGCGCAGGTTGCGTTTGATGTCAGCCGCCAGCGCTTTGAGCGGTGAAACATAGAGCGTGTGCAGCCCCTCATGCTGGCCATTGGCGAGCTCGGTCAGCGTGGGCAGGAAACCGGCCAGGGTCTTGCCACCACCGGTGGGGGCGATCAGCAGCAGGGATGGCGCATCGGCCCGGTCCAGCATGGCCTGCTGATGCGGGTGGATATGCCATCCGCGACTCGTGAACCAGTTTTCGAAAACGGGGGACAGGGTGGTCATGGCACTAAGGTGCGGCTGGCCGGAGATGGGTCAAGACCCATCTTACGGGCGGGTCCGGGGTGCCAGTGTTTTCAGCGTCGCCTGGGTCGCCCTTAGCAGGTCTGTCTGGTCATCGGGCGCGATGTCGAGTGCGGCGTCGATATCCTTGACCAGAATGCCGATCGTGTTGTCAGGCGCAAAACCGTCGCGTGCGAATTCGATATCGTTGAACCCGGATGCCAGCCAGTTCTGCCCGGAGGCCGTGTGGATCAGGGCGAGCAGTTTGTCTTCTGCCACCCCAGCCGCATCGGCCCAGTCAAGCACCAAGCGTGTCATGGCGGTGTTCGATGCGGCCAACAGGTTGTTCAGCACTTTGGCGGTCATTCCTGCCCCGTAACCGCCCATGTCGTGGATCACGGTGCCCATGGCCTGCAGGAGTGGCAGTACCGCGGACGTATCGCCGCCCGTCATGAAGGTCAGCGTGCCTGCGTCCGCCCGCACCTTGGCACCTGACATCGGGGCATCGATCAACGCGATGCGGGATGGGACACGGCTGCGCAGCGCCTTGACGTAGTTTGGTGACAGGGTGGAACAGATGATGATGGTGTGCAGGTCCGGTGCAGCCGTGACGATCGCCTGATCGTCAAACAGCACTGCGTCCGTTTCGACTGCATCGCGAACCACCGTGATCAGGGTTGTCAGCCCGTCGCAGAATGCGCTGATATCCTGCCCGGCGCCGGGGCGCGGTCGAATGTCAAAACCGCGCGCGTCAAACCCGCCCTTTTGCAGATTGGCCAGCATGCCGGCCCCCATCCGCCCGCAACCGGCCACGCCCACGATATCCGCCATCCTTACCCCCAAACGAAAAAGGCTTCCCCGATGGTATGGGGAAGCCAGTTGCTTGGGAATGTAGAAATGGTGGTGTTAGCGCACGATCTCTTCTTCCTTGACGAACATGTTCGCCCAGGCCCGATCGATCAGTTCCGGCGACATCTGATAGGGGATGCCTTCGAATTCACAGATCGAGATCATCTGGTCGATGAGGAAGATCGGCTGATAGTTCGCATAGACATTGTCGATCTCGGGATAGCGCACGTTCAAGAGGTGAACGAGCGTGTCTTCGTCCAGTGGCATCTTGCGCTTGCGGGCGACCATGGCAAAGATTTTCAGGTAATCTTCCTGGTCGGGGCCATCGATCTTGATCTTGTAAAAGATACGCCGCAGCGCCGCTTTGTCGAAGATCGCGTTGGGGTGGAAGTTGGTCGAGAAGATGACCAGCGTGTCAAACGGCACCTCGAATTTTTCACCTGATTGCAGGGCCAGGATATCCTTGTTTTCTTCCAGCGGAACGATCCAGCGGTTCACAAGGGTCTGCGGTGGTTCGGCCTGACGGCCAAGGTCGTCGACGATGAAGATGCCGCCGGTCGATTTCAGCTGCAGCGGGGCCTGATAGGTCCGCGCGGTGGGGTTGTAGACAAGGTCCAGCATGGACAGCGACAATTCACCACCGGTGATGACGGTGGGCCGCTCGCAGCGCACATAACGGGTGTCGAACCGGCCTGATGTCCGGCGCAGGCTGTTGGGATCGTCCACGTCATCTTCTGCCGCGCTATGTACGATCGGGTCATAGACGGTGATGACCTGGCCGGAATATTCGATGGCACGGGGTACGTAGATCTTATCACCCAGCGCATCGCGAATGCCGTTGGAGATCGAGGATTTACCGTTACCGGGCGGGCCGTACATCAGAATCGAGCGACCGGCGCTGACCGCTGGGCCGAGGTTGGACAGCAAATCCTCTGGCAGAATCAGATGGCCCATCGCGGTGGCCAGTTGATCGCGTGTGATCTGGATGTTGCGGATCGACTGGCGTGCAATCTGTTCGCGATACTTGTCGAGCGGGACCGGCATCGCGCCGTAATATTCCGACTGGCTGAGCGCGTCGAGCGCGCGGGCACGGCCCGCATCGGTCAGCTGATAGCCCATTTCATTGCCGTTATTGGCGTTCAGCGTGCCTGTCGCCTCAAGCAGTAGTTGTCCGCGCGCCAGATCCACAAGTTCTTGTGTGACTGGGATAGGCAGGCAGATGGCGCGGCTAAGCGTTGACACCATGTCCAGGTTCATCCGGAACATGGTCTTGATCAGGATGTCGCGCATCATCGCCATGGGCAGCAGCATGCCTTCGAGGCTGCGCGGCGCTGGCGGCGCCAAGACTGTCGAGTTTTGCACGTTCATATTCATCCAGCCCCTTCAAGAACAACAACCACGCATCACACCGCGTTGTGGTTAAGATTGCAGCCTATTATGGCGAAATAGTGAACAAACATGTGCCAGTAAAAGGCATTGAACTATTTCTCAGCGATATGCCGCCACCAGCAGAAGGTAGAATACCAGGGTCATGCTAAGTGGCAGGCCTTTGGGAAATCGCTTGTCTTCCCAGCTTTTCCAATGCGGGACCTGGGCCCGAATGGGCGTATGTTTGGCCAGCCGGTGCACGATCAATGACGCGATTAGGCACGCGGCGAAGACCCGTAGAATCAGGTCCAGATCGGCCACAGCCAGCATTGGTGCAGCCGCTGCGATGAATTTGGCATCACCCGCCCCCATGACCCGTGCAGCCCATAACAGGATGCAGACCGCCAGCATGACAGGCAGATGCAGCCATTGCCAGAGATACATCGGCAAGCCAAAGGCGAACGGGCCCAGAATTGCGTACACGATCACCAGCGCCATCACCGATTTATTGGTGATTTTCATGGAGCTCATATCGCTCCAGGAGACATAGATGGCGATGGGGATGACGGCTGGCAGAAACCAGTATGCTGCGTATGCCGTCATCCGGGTTTCGGTCTAGTTCGACACGTTGTTTTCAAGTGCGGCGAGCGCCCTTGTTGCTTCTTCGAAAAACCTTGGGTGGGTTTCGATCGCCTCTGACAACAGCGCCTTGCCGGTTGCCACATCATTCTGCTTGATCGCGGTCAGGGCCATAGTGTGCAGAAGCTGCGCCCGTTCCACCTGGGTCATCTGCACAACCGGCAATGTGTAGTCACGCTGGGCCCCGCGTGCCAGAACCATGTTGTTCTTGGCGGTGAACAAGGTCCGATCATACCGCAAGGCGTCGGCGAAAAGCCGTTCCGCCGCGCTGTAATCGCCACGGGTCAGTTTTGAGAAACCCCAGTTGTTGTAGACCGGGGCGGGCCGTGTCGTCAGGCCAATGGCGGTTTCGTAAAAGCTGTCGGCCTTGTCCCATTGTTGGCGGCTATCGGCGACCATTGCTTCGAGACGGTATCGTTTGAACGTTTCATGAGTAGGGGGGACGGTATTAAGGGTTTTCGCCGCGTCGTCCCAAAGATTAGCCCGAATATAGGCGTCGGCCAAATCGACACGATCCGAGCTTTCGGCCTCTTCGTGCGCTACAACCTGTTGCCAGGCTGCGATCGCATCCTGTGGCCGTCTGGCGCGGACCAGCGATTTCGCCAGACCCCTTTGCAGGTCAATGCGGCCTGGATCATTGGCGTTGGCACCTGCGAAGTAGTTCACCGCTTCATCGGGATCCCCCACGGTCAGGAACACGTCGTTGAGGTTCGTTTCGTCAACGACGTTGAGGTCCTTCAGCGCGCGCTCGACCTCAGCCTCGCCGGATTTCTCGCAAGCGGCCAGGCCAGTAACGGCGCATAGCGTCAATAGAATGGTGTGGCGCATTTTTCTGCGTCCTTTTGCTGCTCTACCTATAGTGCCGTCAGGAGTTCAAAATCGCCTCTCCCCCGACGTATCAGATTGAAGTTCTGATTTTCCTGTGCCCCATTATCACCCGGATTTTGTAAATTTGCGAGTGCTAAGCGCAAATTGTCGCGAATTTCGTCGGAATTTCCGTTATCTGCGGCAAATGCACGTCGAAAAACCTCGCTCGCTTCCGCCACATTGCCTCGTTCCATCAAGATAACGCCCAGATTATTCCACGCTGGTGGAAAGGTGGGATCTTCTTCGGTGGCGCGTCGCAGCAGTTTTTCGGCCTGACCCAGGCGCCCCAGTTTGAGGTTTGCCGATCCTAACGCGGACAGCGTATCGACGTTGAGACCCTGCTGAGCTGCCGCGCGGCTGTAGGCCTTCAGCGCCAATTCATATTCATTGGCGGCCATCAGCCGGTGCCCGACGATCAACCCGTCCACGTCCGATTGTCCGGCTACGCCTGGCGCGAAAACCCCGTCCGAACGACCAAGGCCGCCTGAGTTGCAGGCGGCCAATGTGATCAGGGTCAGAATGCACAAGACCCGTTTCAAGCTCATTTTCTGTTTAGCCTCCAGGCTCGACGCCGAGATTTTTTACAATGGCATAGATTGATGGTCCAATGAGAATGGCCATAAGGGGCGGCACCGTCAACATCATCGTAGCCAATGTCATTTTCGTCGGGAGCTTGTTGGCCTTTTCTTCGGCTCGCATCACGCGTTTGTCGCGCATTTCAGAGGCATACACCCGCAATGCATCTGCAATCGACGTACCGAACTGTTGCGACTGCACTAGCACGGTGACAAAGCTTGAGATGTCGGGTGATCCGGCGCGCTCCGCCATATCTTTGAGAACGCTGGTCTTGTCTTTACCGGCTTTCATTTCCTGACTTACGGTCTGGTATTCTTCCGACAGTTCTGGAAACCCTGATTTCAGTTCGCGGGCCACACGCAAAATGGATTGGTCAAGTGACTGTCCAGCCTCGACGCAGACTAGCATCATATCCAAGCTGTCGGGAAAGCCATCCGCAATGGCTCCCTTGCGGATTTCCTGCCGACGAGTGACCCAATACTTGGGGAGCATGTAGCCCGCACCACCTGGGATTAGGATCATGAAGGCAAGTGTCTGTGCGTCGACGTCGCCGATTGTGCTGCTCCAGATCGCATAAACGCCACCAATCAGCAGGCCAAAGATACCCAGAGCAAACTGGAGAAAGTGGAAAATACGAACAGCGTTCTTGCTACGGTAGCCGGCCTGCATCAGCTTGAGCTTTACGGCGGAATACTCTTCCGCATTCTGAGGCTCCAAGAAATTTGAATACTTCTCAAGTTTGTCCTTGCTGCTGGCCGCGCGTAGTTTTTCGCCCTTTTCGGCGGATTTTTTGTCTTGACGCGTACTGGCCTTAAGCCGGTCAAGCGGATCCTCTTCCTTCTTCAGTAGCACAGGCAGCGTGATCAGGATCAGAAAGACCCCAAGTAGACCAACAACCATCAGCGGACCGAAGGGGCCTAGGTATTCAACAATCAGGTTTTGGACAGCTTCCATCGTATCGACCTCAGACTTTGATATTCACAAGCGCGCGCATGACGATCAGGTTCAGCACAAGGAATGCTGCTACCACCAGACAGGCGGGAATGAAGTAGGCGCTTTCCATGACCTCGTCAAAATAATCCGGTCTCACCAGATTGATGCCGATTAACGCAAGGATTGGGAAAGCGGACAACAGTTTGCCGGACCACTTTGCTTCGGCGGTGATAGCGTTTACGCGCCGAAATAGCCGGAATCGCGCGCGGATCACCTTGGCAAGACCGTCGAGAATTTCGGCGAGGTTGCCGCCTGACGTTTGCTGAATGGTTACGGCCACTGCCAAGAAACGCATATCTTGAATGTCGAGCCGTTCGGCCATTGCTTTGAGCGTTTCACCCATATCGCGACCATAAGCAGCTTCGTCTGAGATCATGCCCATTTCAGTACCCAGCGGGTCGGGCACCTCGCGGGCAACAATCGCAACTGCCGACGAAAAGGGGTGACCGACGCGCAAGGATCGCACCATCAGTTCCACTGCTTCTGGCAGCTGTTCACCGATCATGTTCATTCGTTTATTGGCTTTGTTACTGACCCAAGTATAGACGCCACCGACGCCCATGGACACAGCCACAAGAACGCGCACTGCCATCCCGACCTGGGTCATTACAGACAGCAGAACAAAGGCCGCACCGCTGACCAAAATCATCACGAGGATCAGTTGTGTCGGCGTGAACGCGATGTTCGCCTTCTGCGCCTTGTTCGCAAGCATTGAATAGATCGGAATGCTTTGCGATTTCATATGCTGCGTCATTTCCTTACGCAGCTGGTCGAGTACCTGTTCGCGGTTTCCGCCTTTGTCCAGCATTTCAAGGCGACGGTTTACCTTGCCGTCCATGCTGATCGATTTGCCAAAGATGACGAGATAGGCACCTTGCACCAGTGCAAGGACAGCAACAAAGATGATGACATAGATAAGCGGTTCAGTCGAAATCATATCGCTTACTCCGCGACCATTGGTTCAAAGATGGCTGGCGGCAGGTCGAAGCCCCACAGCTTGAAGCGTTCCGAGAAGTGGCTGCGCACGCCTGTGGCCGTGAAGTGGCCGATGATCTTGTTGTCGGGCGTCAGCCCGACCCGCTGGTAACGGAAGATTTCCTGCATTGAGATCACGTCGCCCTCCATGCCGGTGATTTCCGTGATCGAAGTCATGCGGCGCGACCCGTCCTGCAGACGCGAGGCTTGCACGATCAGGTTCACAGCAGATGAAATCTGGCTGCGCATCGCCTTGATCGGCATTTCGATGCCAGCCATCGCGATCATGTTTTCCAGACGGGACACACCGTCGCGCGCGCTGTTGGCGTGGATCGTGGTCATGGACCCGTCGTGGCCAGTGTTCATGGCCTGCAACATATCAATGACTTCCTCGCCCCGCGTTTCCCCCACGATAATGCGGTCTGGACGCATCCGCAGGGCGTTTTTCAGACAGTCGCGCTGAGATACCCCACCTTTGCCTTCGACGTTCGGCGGACGGCTTTCCATCCGGCCAACATGGGTCTGTTGCAGTTGAAGTTCCGCCGTGTCCTCGATCGTCAGGATGCGTTCGGCGTCGTCAATAAAGCCCGACAGGGCGTTCAGTGTGGTTGTCTTACCAGAGCCTGTACCACCGGACACGATGACATTCAGCCGGGTAGAAACGGCGGCCTGAAGATAGGCGGCCATTTCTTCTGTGAAAGCACCGAATTTGACAAGCTCTTCAATACCGAGCTTATCCTTTTTGAATTTACGAATGGAAACCAGGCTGCCGTCAACAGCAATCGGCGGCACCATTGCGTTGAAACGCGACCCATCCGCAAGACGGGCGTCAACATAAGGGTTACTTTCATCGACGCGCCGACCAACCGCCGACACGATCTTGTCGATGATCCGCAGCAGGTGCTTCTCGTCCTTGAAGGCAATGTCGGTCAGTTCAAGTTTACCGTTGCGTTCCACGAAAATCTGCTGTGGTCCGTTGACCAGAATATCGTTCACGCTGTCATCTTTCAGCAGCGTTTCCAGTGGACCAAGACCGGTGACTTCAAAGAACAGATCCTGGCTGAGTGTCTGACGTTCGTCGCGGTTCAGAACGATCCCCATGTCTTCCAGGGTTTCGTTTGCAATCGCGTTGATTTCGGTGCGCAGTTCCTGTTCGGACGCGGTATCAAGAGCAGCAAGGTTCAGGTTATCGAGCAGGGACTTGTGCAGTTCCAGCTTGATTTCCTGCAGTCGTTCCTTGCGCCGTTTTTCCTTGTCCATCGGGCCAGCCTCTGCGGGCCGCTTGGGCATGGTTTTCATCAGGGACTGGCGCGGCTCCTCGGATGGGGCCACGACGATTGGCGATACCTTCCCTTTGGGCGCTGGAGTGGCCGTCTTGACTGGCGCGTCCTTGGGACCATTCGGTTTTTTGTACTTCGAAAACATGGATTTGCCTCTTAAGCTCGGGCTTCGACTGCGTCAGCCTGGTTGACGTCATGCACAGACTTCGCAAGTTTCAGGATTTCCTTACGCAGCGGATTCTTCGGGATGCCTTCGGCCATTGGTGCGCCATGGTCGGCCGCTTGTGCAACAGGCTTACCACCGTCAGGCAGCAAAACCTCGACCGATATTCCAAGGCTTTCGGAAAGTCGTTTCACGCGGCTTTTACCGTTCAGGTCGGTGAAGCCGGGCGCACGGTTCAACACAAAGCGCAACTTTTCAAAAGGCAGATCCTCTGATTGCAAGGCCCGCTTGATCCGCAGCGTATTCTGGGCCGACCGCATATCAAGTTCGATCATGGCGAAATAGACGTGTGCCAGCTCCAGAACGGTCTGCGACCATTCGACCATCGTGGACGGCATATCGATGATGACATAGTCAAAATTCACGCGCGCCATCTCAATCACACGCTGGATGTCTTCGGGTGTGATCATATCCAGCGGAATCATATCGGTGGGCGAGGTCAGGACATGCAGCTTTTCCCCGTAGGTCAAAAGCGCCTGCATGAACACTTCGCTGTCCATGGATTCGGTGTCGGTCAGCATTTCGAGCACGGATTCGCGGCGCGGCAGGTCCAGATATGTCGATGCGGTGCCGAACTGAAAATCAAGATCAATCAGGCAGACCTTGGGCGGATCATCCTTTTCGATATTGGCCAACTCCCAGGCCATGTTGACGGCCAACATGGTTGCACCGGTGCCACCTGCCAGACCATGGATGGGTATCACAACGCCAGACCGATCACCTGTTGCCTTGAATTTGGATTCGCCGCTGGGCGTTTCAACGGGATCTTCGGCGGTCAGGACGCGTTCGATTGCGCGGGCAAGCTCGTTCTCGGGCAAGGGGTAGGGGACAAACTCATCACCGCCTTCGCGCAGCAACTGATGCAGCGCGGTCGGGCTAACATCCTCGGCGATCAGGATAACTTTGACCTTGGCGGCCTTGGCGGCAGCGATAACGCCGGAAATCGTCGGCAGGCTGTCCTCATCCTCTGAGTCCATCGCGATGGTCACAAATTGAAGAGATTTCGCTTCTGGCTGGCTCAGAAAGGATGCCGCATCTTCGAAGCTCAGATCACCCCATGAATCGCCCAGCGCCGCTTCCATGTCCTCAATCAGGAGGTCGAAAATCTGTACATCACGGCTAATTGTGCAAGCAACGATGGGTGGTTGGTCGTGCTGAACGGCCGGGCTCGTGCTCATTGTCTAGCGTCCTCATCATATTCATCGTCGAAACCTATTTCATTTGGTTGCGTGCAGCCAGATGCCGGGTTTCGAGTCAGCCCGAAAACGGGCCCATGGATCCATAATGATGAGTATTGGTTACAATCGTGTCGAGATTTGGACAAAAAGATCGTAATTGTGCGGTATATTGCGACGATCTTGAAGAAATCGAAGGAGTGTTTACGCCGGGCAGTGCCCGGCGTAACAGTTTTTCAGCGGTTATCCGCCTGTACTGATCCGTGTGGTCGTGCGGCCAGAAGGCTGTACAGCCGCGGCAACATACTCGCGGAAGATCACCTGCGCGTACTTGCCATTCAGGATCAGCGGATTGCTTTCTACAAACCCTGACACCTCTGTCACGGTGCGCCGGTTACGACGCTCGCGGTTGGGGGTTTCTACCACTGGTCGCGTCTCACCAAACGATGCGACAGCTTCAAGGCGGCTGCGATCAATACCCTGTGCGACAAGGAACGATACAACAGTTTGTGCCCGGCGGAGACCCAGACGACGGTTGTATGCATTGCTGCCCACAAGGTCGGTATGGCCGTAAACCCGGAAGCGAACCTCTGGGAATTGACGGATCCAATCGGCCTGACGCATCAGGGTCGCCCGTGCATCCGCATCCAGCGTGGTCGAGTTGAAGGCAAAGTTAACGGTGGAATTCACGTCTGCCGCAAAACGACGCGCCAGATTGATCGTGAAATCCTGCTGTTGCCCGGTTTGCGCCAGCATGTTGTTCATGGTGGCGTTGCCGAACGTGCCGGAGTCGACACGTGAACCTGCTTCGACATCAAGATCATCAAAGGCTGGATCTTCCGCCGCGCATCCTGCAAGGAGTGCGGCGGCCATTGCTGTCATCATTAGTTGTTTCATTGACCCGTACTCCAATCATTCATCCAGGACATAGCCATAGGACCCGCTAAAGTCCTGGCGTGCCACTTCGCCTGCACCGCCACTAGATGGCGCGTTCGATGCCGCAACCCGTCCAAACAGGAACAAGTCCTTTTCAGTTGGCGGACGCACGCGATCCGTCGGCAATGCAAGAGCCGTACCCCGCGTTGGCGTGACCAGATGCGGTGTTACAATGATCACCAACTCTGTCTGGCTGCGCTGATAGTCAGCGCTGCGGAACAGGGCACCGAGAACAGGCACATCGCCGATCCACGGTACTTGGCCGCTGAGATCGGTAAAGTTGTCTTGCAGCAGACCCGCAATGGCAAAGCTTTCACCATCTCGCATCTCAACAGTTGTTGATGTTTCTCTACGGGTGAACGCAGCGATTTCGAAGCCACCCGCAGTGAAGCTGTTCGCCGGATCAATGGCCGATACTGCAGCAAGCATCTCGATGTTGATAATGTCATCATCAACGACTGTCGGCACAAATTCAAGCTCGACACCGAAGGGCTTGAATTCGACGGTGATTGTGTCTTCGTCCTCTGCGATGGGAACTGGATACTCGCCACCTGCAAGGAACGTTGCAGCCTGACCACTGAGTGCTGTCAGGTTCGGCTCTGCCAAGGTGCGGACAACACCACGAGATTCAAGTGCCTCAAGGAGGATGCCCACTTCGATTCCGCCGGCGTCAAAGCCGAATAGGAAGGCTCCGTTGCTGTCAGCACCGGATGTCAGTGCGATTCCCGCGTTTTCAACGCCGCGGCCCGAAACGTCTGGTATTGTGGTTACACCGCCACCATTGGTCCCACCAAGTACATTGAGAGCGTTGGATCTGCCGCCCAATGATATGGAGGATGACAGCGCCTTGCTGACAGTCCGCTGCATCTCTGCAAACCGCACTTTCAGCATGACTTGCTGTGTGCCACCCACATTCATGAGGTTGGACACACGTTCTGGTGCGTAGCGTTCGGCCAGTTCTAATGCGCGGTCAAGCCGTGCAATCGAGCTGACGGTACCTGACAGGACGATCCCGTCATTGGCTGTACGCACTTCGATGTTTTCGTTTGGCAGAATCTGCGTCAGACGCTCTTTGAACTCTGCCATGTCGGGGGTTACGTGAACCTCGACATTTGTGATGAGACGACCATCAGTACCCAGAAGGGTCAGTGTGGTGCGCCCCGGTTCCTTACCCAACACATAGATCGTGCGATCGGATAGGGACGAGATGTCTGCAATGCCGGGGTTGGCGATTGAAAGTTCCGTGAATGGAACATCGCTTTCCACGACGACGGCCCGATTCATCGGGACGTTGAGTGCACTGGACGCCGCGCCGCGCAAGACGCGCAACGTTTCGGCCGGTGCCATTGTCGGTGCTGCCGCGGTAAGCGACAACGCCAAGCCGGCTACTGCGGCTTTGATAAATCTGTCATACTTCATAAGTGACCTGCCTCTCCGATCACGCCTCGTTATACGGGTCTTAGATGCCCATGATGTTGGGAACCATGGGGCAGATGCGCATTTATTGCAATAATCAATACGTTGGCGGGTGAACCGAATGTGGATAAATCGCAACACTTCGCTCGATAAAAAAATGGGCACCCGAAAATTCAGGTACCCAAAGCCGTCGGTTTTACTGTCGTCGTCCGGTTAATTGCAGGCGACTTCTTCCTGAATACGCTCTGTTCCGACACGCTTGGTGATGAAGCACCGCTCGGCCTCCTGAACCTCTGGTTCTGGTTCCGGGGCCGCTTCGGCAACTGGTGCTTCAATGCCCAATACTGTTTCAATGTCGGTCTGGATGTCGCCGATTGGGGTTTGGTCACCAGTACCGACAGGTGTCAGCGACAGTCGGCCAGCTTCCTGTGCGGCAGACAGCGCAGCAAAATCTTCTGGTGTGACCTGGATTACGACACCACGACCACGGCTGTTGCCATCTGCATCAGGTTCGTCGACGGCGATGATTTCAAGACCTGACAAAATGATGCTTGTGGTGCTCGTTCCGTCACGCAGCGTGCCGCTCCAATAGATATCAATGCGATCAGTCGGGCGAAGTTCTTCGGCGAAGGCTTCGGTGATTCTGTCAGGCAGGGGAAAGGCTCGCATGCCGGGCTCGAGAAGCGCCGTGATGCCGCGCGGCGCGCCTGGTTCGGTCACTTTTGCCGCGAGAATTGGTTCATTGACTTCCATAGGGCGCGTCACGACCCGCGGAGTATTGGCGCCGAGCGGAAATAGTTCTTCCTCTGTCTTAAAGACGCCTTCCGGAAGAAACTCTTCGGCGTATTTGATAAGTCTTACGTCGTCGGGGGTGATCAACTCACCATAGGTCATCGCCCGTGCCGGTGCGTAGATATCCACTGTAACGATGGCTGAGGCTGCCCTCTGCCGCTCTTGCTGCAGAACCGCTTCTTGCGTTTCAAAGTAACCCTTGACCATATATACTGCAAAGCCGGCAAGCCCCATGCCGACCAAAAGAACCAATCCAAAAACTAGCCGCATCTCTCAACCCTTGCTTATTTGCCTGTCAGCCCGGACGTCATGTTGAGTAGGCCACAGGTTTGCGACCAACTTGCTGTCCATATAGAACATCTGCTCAATGCTCCAGCCTAGGGCAGTATCATGGACCTGCTGCTATTCAAACAAAATACTGATTAAAGCCGTATGACACAGCGGCAATTAGACGCCGCCGTCTTTTAAGAAATGTAATGGTGCGCCTGACCTAAACGACGTAGTCGTTGATGCGGCACCAATTATCTCAAATGTGCGGTTCCTAGTGGTCTTTCGGCCAAGGACTGCCCTTCCTTCGCGGCAAGTTCCGTAGCGCCGTTTGAGATGGACGAACCAACGGCCAAGCCCAAGACCACAATTGCTGCAGTGAGAACGACAAAGTCAACGGTGACTGCGCCGTCTTCCTCTTCGCGAAATTTATTCAAGAGTGTGATCATGCGTCTTTTCCTTTGGTCGTAGTGGCGTCGCGAAAATTCCGCCTGCCTTCGCAAAGCATATACAACAATGCTTAACGACTTGATAAAGATTGCCTGTAACAGTCTGTTTCTAAAAAGAAATTATGTTCAGGCACAAAAAAACCGCGCCGCTTCCGGGGCGCGGTTTTTTCATCTCATACCGACTTATTCGCCAGCAGGGATTGTTGTTTCAACCAGGTTCTTTTCGATTTTGCCTGCCAGAGTTTCAGCACCGTTTGACAGAGCCACGCCGATGGCCAGGCCAAGAACAACGATTGCAGCTGTCAGAACAACGAAGTCAACAGTTACGGCGCCGTCTTCGTCGTTGCGGAATGTTTTCAGAAAGTTAAGCATTGTGGTCCCTCCTCAGGGTATCGCTAGGGTTCATGTTTACCTCGCCGGGTCTCGCTTGCCGTTTCGTGTTTGGCTCGCTCCCCGTCTTGGATGAATACATATAGACAGCGGAATGGGGCGGGAGTTTGACGCGTTTGGCGCATTTTTTGACGGCATTCGGATTTTTCCGTAAAAATAGGTAATGCATTGATTTTAAATGGTAATTTTTTTCAAGAAATTTTTACTCACCTTACGCCACGTTGCGAAAAAGTCTGCAATCGGGCCAAAAATTCACAATTGTCGCCGGGTGAGTGGCTTTTGAGCGGATTTGTGCCATTGTTGATTCAATAAAAATGACGAGCGGTACAAAGATGACTCCTAAAATCATGGCCTTGGCCCTTGTGGCCGCGGTTTCGACTGTCGGTGTGGCCCACGCTGAGGTCGAGCGGTTGCAGCCGGACTTCAGTTTCAAGCGTGTCGGCGTGCCGACAGCCACCAGCCAGAGCCGCATTACTGTCCAGATAGACCCTAATGCACCACGCCTGGGCCCGGTTTATGCGGATCCGCCGGAAGAGGAAGTTTTGCCGATTGCCGGTGGTGCGGTTGCGCCGCGGGCGTCTGGCATGGAATGGTTCTGGTCCAATGTCTCGCCAGCTTTGGTAGGGGCGAGCCCCGGGCGGGTGACAACTGCCCTGCAACAGATCAACAATCCCCCGGTTGGCAAGGGCGTTCCCGTGCCACGGCTGCAAAGCCTGCAGGACATTGCATCGGTTCACGGGCGGGACATCCTGCGCGAAACGGTAGGCACCAATGTATCGCCCGCTCTAGTGCTTGCCGTGATCGCTGTCGAAAGTGCCGGACGTGTTGACGTGACAAGTCATGCCGGGGCGGAAGGGCTCATGCAGCTGATGCCGGATACCGCCACCCGATTTGGTGTCACAGACAGTATGGATGCCGCCCAGAACATCAAAGGCGGCGTTGCTTATCTGGCTTGGTTGCTGGACCACTTTGAAAATGACCCGCTGATGGCGTTAGCTGGCTACAATTCAGGTGAGGGGAATGTGCGTAAACATAACGGCGTGCCGCCTTTTGCCGAAACGCGTGCCTATGTGCCCAAGGTGCTGGCTGCCTGGCAGGTGGCCAAGGGGCTGTGTCAGACCCCGCCACAACTGATCACGGATGCGTGCGTCTTTAATGTGAACGCGATTTAGAGCGAAATCCCAAAAATCTGGATCAGATTTTTGATTTCGAGACAGATGCAACCGTTACTCCTGTCTTGTCGCCGAGAAAATCTGCGTTGCGGATTTTACGGACGAAGCTCTAGACCGAGAAGAGTTCGGCCCATTCAGGATGTTTGCGGCGCTGCGCGTTCACAAAGGGGCAAAGCGGTATGATGCGAAATCCTTTCTCGCGGGCGTCTGCCAATAGATGCTCCAAAAGAACCAAACCAACGCCTTGACCTTCGAAACCCGTCGCTACGTCCGTATGATCGGCGATCACCGTCTGTGGCGACATGATCGAGTAGGTCAGCTCACTCTCACCTTTAGGGTGTATTATATAGTAGCGACCCTTGCTGCCGCTCGCTGTGTGTCTGACATCGAATTCAGACAATGGTCGCTTCCGTAGCCGCAATCATTTCTTCCCGGGTCACGCCGGGTGCAAGTTCCTGAATGTGCAGCCCCTTGTGGGTCACGTCGAGCACGCCCAGATTGGTGATGATGCGATCAACCACCCCCTTACCAGTCAGCGGTAGGGTGCATTCGCGCAGGATCTTCGATTCGCCATGCTTGTTGGTGTGGTCCATCACAACCACGACGCGACCAACACCAGCCACCAAATCCATCGCACCACCCATGCCCTTGACCAACTTGCCGGGGATCATCCAGTTGGCCAGATCACCGTTCTCAGCCACTTCCATGGCGCCGAGGATCGCCATGGCAATTTTGCCGCCGCGGATCATGCCAAAACTGGTCGCAGAATCAAAATACGCTGTCTGGGGGAGCTCCGTGATCGTCTGCTTACCCGCATTGATCAGATCGGCATCTTCGGTACCTTCGACAGGGAAGGGGCCCATGCCCAACATCCCGTTCTCGGATTGCAAGGTCACCTCGATCCCATCCGGGATGTAGTTCGACACCAGCGTCGGTATCCCAATTCCGAGGTTCACATACCAGCCGTCCTGCAGTTCCTTTGCGGCCCGTGCGGCCATCTGATTGCGATCCCAAGGCATGTATCAGCTCTCCGTTGAGGTTTTGAGCGCGGTTTTGATCTCAACCAGGCTGGCTTCGATCTCACCCAGTTTATGTTCCATCATCAGGCTATGTGCGGCCTGAATGGTCAGATGCTGCAATTCGGCTTCGCTACCGCCGAAATTCGCATGGACCTGTTCGCGGGCCTTGTTCAGCCAGAACTGATAATCGCGCTGGACGTTGCGCAACCGCTGCGAATAGGCCTGATCATCTTCTGTCGTCACCATCAAGGTTCCTCACGCAGCCGGGCGCGTCGTACGCTGTTCGATCCGTTTCTCGTGCTCGCCTTGAATGATCCGATGCACGTAGATGCCCGGCAGATGGATACTGTCGGGGTCAAGACTGCCGACCGGCACGATCTCTTCCACTTCGGCGACGCAGACCTTGCCGCACATGGCCGCGGGCGGGTTGAAGTTGCGCGCCGTCTTGCGGAACACCAGATTTCCGGTCGGGTCAGCCTTCCAGGCCTTTACAATGGACAGATCGGCAAAAATGCCTTCTTCCATGATATAGGTTTCGCCGTTGAAGTCTTTGTGTTCCTTGCCTTCGGCAATCACCGTGCCAACGCCGGTTTTTGTATAGAAACCGGGAATACCGCAGCCACCGGCGCGCATGCGCTCGGCCAGCGTGCCTTGCGGGTTGAACTCCAACTCCAACTCGCCGCTCAGATACTGACGCATGAACTCGGCATTCTCGCCCACGTAAGAGCTGATCATCTTTTTGACCTGCCGCGTCTGCAGCAGGATGCCGATGCCAAAATCATCTACGCCCGCATTGTTCGAGGCAAAGGTCAGGTCCTTGGTGCCTGCTTCCTTGATCGCCTGCAAAAGCAGTTCGGGGATGCCACACAGGCCAAAGCCACCCGCCGCAATGAACATGCCGTCCTTCAGCAAGCCGTCCAGCGCTTCTGCGGCCGATCCATAGACTTTCTTCATGAATGGAATCCCCCGATTGTCGTTGGCGCCGAACTTGGCGGTGCCGGGGCGTAAAGTCAATTCGGATGCTGCGGTGCGGCGGGCTCAGCCAGCCTGCGCGTTGAATGCGGCCGCCATGTCGTTCAGCCCGTTTTCCATGAAAGGATGGAAATCCTCCTTCAGAAAGGTCCTGATCGGGCCGCTAAGCAATCCTGTTTTTGGCAATATGCTGTAGCTCCAACTCATCCGCGTCTGCCCGTCACCGACATCCTCATACCAGATATCGCCGCGAATATGATCAATGGCGCGCCCGGACCAACTGGTCAGATCCCAGATTTGATAACTAAAGATATCACGGTTCGATTCCAGCATCCGCTCGGCGGTGTATCCCCCGTCGGCCAGAGAGACCCGACGGACGGCACCTGCCTCGCCCCATGTCCCTGACAGTACATTGACGTCCGTGATGGCCGGGATGCGCCCGGACGGTTTCAGAAATGATGTCAGGCCCGGATCTGCCATGAACGCCAACACCTCGTCCCGGCTGCCATTAAAGATCACACTTTCGGTGTTTGTCAGATAATCACTATCATCTGCCAAAGGCGGCGGGTTGGTGCCATCCGGCGGACCCATAGGCCGCAACTGGTAGCCAACAAATCCAACAATGAGGATCAGAACGATGCCGAGGATTTTCAGGGCGCGCATGGTAAACTCCATTTATTACGATACTCGTAATAAATAATCAGATCGCTTGAGCTTTCAAGCCTTCACTGGCAAGGCTGGCAACATGAACGATCAACCGGCGGAACTTCTGGGTTATGTGCGCAGCCTGTTGCGGGCCTTTCTGGTCAGCGAACAGCTGCACCAACGGCACCCGGACGATCTGCGCTACAATCCGCATGATTTTCAAACGCTGGCTTTTCTGCATGAACACCCCGGTGCGCGCGCCAGTGATCTTGGTGAAGCGCTGGGCGTGGTGCCCACGACCACCAGCAGCGTCATAGATCGGCTTGTCCGGCGGGGCTTTGTCAGGAAATCGCGCAATCAGACGGACGGACGTGCGCTCGCCCTGTCACTCACGAGCGAAGGCCAGAGCGCGGCGGCGCGCCTTCAGGAGGTCGATCGGCGCAACATGACCATGATGCTTGATGCGCTGGATGCGGGCGAACGCGAGGATATCCTGCGTCTGCTCGGCAAAATCACCGATCATATCAGAACCAAGGAAGGCGGCTGACTACTTCTTTGCCGCTGCTTTCTTTTTCGGCGCGGCCTTTTTCTTTGCACTCGGCTTTTTCTTACCCGCCTTTGCCGCACGTTCATCGATCAGATCAACCGCCTGCACCATGGTCAGGTCAGCCGGTTCAATCGTGTCGGGGATCGTCGCGTTGATCTTTTCCCACTTCACATAAGGTCCGTACTTACCGTCAAAGATATTGACGGCGCCGCCAGCCTCTGGATGTTCGCCCAGCTCGCGGATCGGCGTAGCCGCCTTGCCGCGGCCACCGCGCGATGCGACCTTTTCAGCCAAAAGTTGAACAGCGCGGTTCATACCCACGGTCCAGACATCCTCGATCGTTTCAAGATTGGCGTTGGTGCCACCTTTGAAAGACGTGCTTTCGGCATGCTTCAGATAAGGGCCATAGCGCCCCAGATTGGCCCAGACATTCACGCCATCCTCGGGATGGGTGCCGATCAGACGGGGCAGTTCCAGCAGTTTGAGCGCCTGTGCCAGATCCACCTCTTCAGGGGACCAGCTTTCGGGGACACCGGTGCGGGGTGGTTTCTTGTTATCTTCGGTCACGGCGCCGCGCTGCACATATGGACCGAACCGGCCCTTGAACACGCGAATCTCATCGCCCTGGTCGGTGCCCAACAGTTTCCCTTCGGGCGGAATGGCAGAGGCTTCGGCCTCAGGATCCGGTGGACCGAACGGGCGGGTATAGCGGCATTCGGGATAGTTCGAACAGCCGATGAAGGCCCCACCGGACCGGGCGGTGCGCATCGACAACCGGCCAGCGCCGCAATTCGGACAAAGACGCGGATCGCCACCATCTTCGGTGGGAGGGAACAGATGCGGCTCCAGCACCTCGTTGATCTTTTCCAGTACCTCGGTGATCCGCAATTCCGCCGTTTCGGCGATGGCGGCGGAAAAATCGCGCCAGAACTGGCCCAGCACCTTTTTGTAATCAGCATCACCTGCGCTGACTTCATCCAGCTGGTTTTCCAGATCAGCGGTAAAATCGTATCCCACATATTTGCGGAAATAGTTTTCGAGGAACGCGGTCACCAGACGCCCCTTGTCCTGCGGGATCAGGCGGTTCTTGTCCTTTTCCACATAGCCGCGATCCTGAATGGTCGTCACGATCGAGGCATAGGTGGAGGGGCGACCAATCCCCAGCTCTTCCATCCGCTTGACCAGCGTCGCTTCGGTATAGCGTGGCGGGGGTTGGGTGAAATGCTGTTCGGGTGTGACGGATTTCTTGTCCGTCGGCTCACCCTCAGCAATCTGCGGCAAGCGCTTGTCATCGTCATCGACGACGCTGTCATCCTTGCCTTCTTCGTAAACGGCGATGAACCCGTCAAACAACATGACCTGCCCATTGGCGCGCAGAATAACCTGCCCATCGTCGCTGGCGATATCAACGACGGTCCGTTCCAGCCGGGCGGCGGCCATCTGGCTGGCCATGGTGCGTTTGTAGATCAGGTCATACAGTTTACGCTGATCTGCGTCGGCGATCTTGGCGTCGGCCGTATCGACCATCATGTCGGTCGGACGGATACATTCGTGGGCTTCCTGGGCGTTCTTGGCTTTGTTTTTATACATCCGTGGCTGGTCCGGCAGGTATTTGTCGCCGAACTTCGCCTTGATTGCATCGCGGGCGCTTGTCACCGCTTCGGGGGCCATATCGATCCCGTCGGTCCGCATGTAAGTGATCAGGCCTGCCTCGTACAGGCGCTGTGCCACGCTCATCGTCTGCCGCGCGCCCATGCCGAATTTGCGGCTGGCTTCCTGCTGCAATGTGGACGTCATAAAGGGGGGTGACGGGTTGCGCGTTGCTGGTTTCGCCTCGACCGATTTGACAACCAGATCGCGGGAGTTGATGGCCTGCACAGCCATTTCGGCCTGCGTTTCGTTGCCCAGATCGAATTTGTCCAGCTTCTTGCCAGCCAGTGTCGTCAGCCGTGCCTCGAATGTCTGGCCGCGCGGGGTTTGCAGCAGTGCCTTGACGGTCCAGTATTCCTGCGCGCGGAACGCTTCGATTTCCATCTCGCGTTCGACGATCAGGCGCAGGCAGACGGATTGCACGCGGCCCGCAGATTTTGCGCCAGGCAGCTTGCGCCAAAGGACCGGCGACAGGTTGAAGCCCACTAGATAATCCAGTGCGCGGCGGGCGAGGTAGGCGTCGACAAGCGGCTGGTCGACCTGGCGGGGATGCTTCATCGCCTCGGTGACGGCGGATTTCGTGATGGCGTTAAAAACCACCCGGCTGACAGGTGTATCTTTCTTGATCACCTTGCGGGCGGTTAGTGCCTCGGTCAGGTGCCAGCTGATCGCTTCGCCTTCGCGGTCGGGGTCGGTGGCAAGGATCAGCGCATTGTCATCCTTGAGCGCGTCAACGATCGCTTTGATGTGCTTTTTGCTGTCGCTGGCGATTTCCCATTTCATGTCGAAATCTTCGTCCGGCAGGACAGACCCGTCCTTGGGCGGCAGATCGCGCACATGCCCGTAAGAGGCCAGAACGATATAATCCTTACCCAGATACCCGTTTATTTTCTTGGCCTTGGCGGGGGATTCGACAACGACAACCGGCATGAGAATCCTTTTCCAAAAACGCGTGCTCTTAGGTCGCGCAAGATGTGGGGTAGCTCAAGGGAATGTCAATGCAGCGCAAAACCTGTGGACTTCACGTCACACAACCCGCGATAGAAGACCACCGGCCTGACGGGCGATTTTGCCCTCAAGCTCCAGATCGACCAATGCGGGGGCCATGGTTGTGGCAGGCACGGCAATGTCGCGCAGCAACTGATCCTCTGCCACCGGCGCGGGGCCAAGCCGCGACAGGATTTCGTCATGCAGGGCCGCAGTGGCACGCAGCGGGCGCGCATCCGGTTCTGCTGGTATCAACGGCAATTCCGGTTCCGGCATGGCGACGGGTGCCAGCGCGTCGACAACGTCAGCTGCGTTGCGCACCAATGTTGCCCCGTCGCGGATCAGCATGTTGCAGCCTGATGCACGCGCATCAAACGGATGACCGGGTACTGCAAGTACCTCGCGCGCCTGATCCAGCGCGTTACGGGCGGTGATCAGGCTGCCGGATTTGGCTGCCGCTTCAACCACGACAACAGCTTGCGACAGGCCCGAGATGATCCGATTACGGGCCGGGAAATGCCGGGCCTGCGGCTGCAGCCCCATCGGCATCTCGGACAGCCGCAACCCGTTTTTTCCAATATCGTGCGTCAGTTGTGCGTTTTCCGCCGGATAGATCACGTCAACACCACCGGCCTGAACGGCAATTGTCCCACCGGCCAGCGCGCCATGATGGGCGGCGGTGTCTATGCCGCGGGCCAGGCCGGAGACGACGACGAAACCTTCCTTTGTTAGTTCCTCGGCCAATCGTTTGGCCATCCGGGTTCCAAGCGATGAGGCGTTGCGCGCCCCCACCAGCGCAATCATGGGCCGGTGGAGCAGGGCGATGTTCCCGATCGCCCACAAGAGCGGTGGCGCATCGGGGATGTCCGACAGCGCCCTGGGATAATGTGCGTCGCCTTCGACGATCAGTTGCGCACCGGCAGCGCGCGCGGCTTTCATTTCGGCCTGCACCACTCCCGGCGGGCACACCTGATAGTCCTGCACACCGGCGGACTTTGCGATTTCTGGAAGTATTTTCAAGGCGTTCGCCGCGCTGCCGTGTTCTGCCAGCAGCCGACGGTAAGTTGCTACGCCAACCCGACGTGAGCGCAATAGGCGGAGCCGGTTGACCGTATCCTCTTCCGTGGTGGGTAGGAGTGGGGGGTGAGTGGAAGAAGTGTGTGTTCCGGTCATCCCGTAAGCTCCGCCGTATTGCCTGATCAGGATTAGGTTGTCGGGGTTAATGAGGTGTGAACGCATTACAGCAGATTTGCCGAAAGCTGTTCGGAACGCGCTTAACAGACTGTTTTTGCGACAGAACTGCGATACAGACGGCTCGTATATCCCTTACGTACCGCGTCCATGCACCTGCCATACTGGCCCCCCATAAATAGCGGGGCTGGGGCAGCAATAATTGGATCAACGCGAATCGAAAACGAGCCACTCGCCTTTTCGGCCATCAGGCCGCAGCTATGATTCCTGCGAGACGGATCGCTCGTGGCTGGCACCTGACAGCGTAAACCGTTTGCACACGGCTCCTTCCATCCTGCGGTAGGTGCGAAAACCCATCGCCTCGTAATAGGCGAGGCCTTGAGCGTTATCGGCGCCAATGGTTGCATCGATATCGGTCAGCCCCGCATCACGGACCGCATCCAGTGTGGCGACAAACAACGCCTTGCCGATCCCCTGCCGCGCGGCATCGGGGCTGATATGCGTACCAATGATACCCCAGCCAGGTGTGACGCCGTAAGGATTACCCGGACTGGCACGTTTAAGCGATTGCAGGCCGAGGATCGCGCCAGCTTCGCTTTCGGCAACCGAACATAAGATACCATCCGCCGGGGCGATGTAGTTCTGCAGCGCAAATTCCGGGCTGTCGGGCCGCGTGCGCAGGCCCGCTGCTGTCAGCGACCGCAGGACCACGCTCATGCCAATGGCGTCGTCGGCGGTGGCAGGGCGGATATCCATGATCTGTCCTATTTTGGTGATGGCAGGAAACGTCGCATTGCGGGTACACCCCGCTAATCAAGACCGAACATCGCCGCCCAATTCCGGGCTGTCATGCCGCGCCGGTAGTCGTCATACATGGCCTGATCGAGGATTTCGATCAGGATGCGGTCTTCTACCCAAACTTCGACGCAATGAAAGGGCCCGCGATTGCAGATGCGGTTCAGCCAGCCCTGATCGTCGGCAAGCGACTGAATGTCGGACAGGGATAAAACGGACCCGACAGCCGCGTGGCAAAAACTGTGGCGGCTGTCGCTCTGGCCAACGTCGCAGGACACCTGATCCTCGCCTTGCGTCAGGGTATGTGTGTCGGGATAAACCTCGATCGCCGTGCCGTCATCGGCTGCGGTGAAGGCGATCCAGCTGTCGGGAAAGGGCGGAAACGGCATGTGTTTGCCGCCCATGACCGTCGCCAGAAAGGATGCCACGTTCAGTGGGTCGCTGGCGCTGAGAGAGACGTGCAGGAGGCTCATCATGTATCCTTTCCGTTTCCGTCGTCAGGCGTTCTGCAATTCGCCCGGCAGCTAAGGGCCGAGACTGGCCTGCGCCCGGTTCGCATCTGTCGTTTCAGAAAATGCGTTCGCAGGCCCGTGAAAGAGAAAGGCGATCAGAGCCACGCTGACAATAGCCGCAGCCAGTAATGCGAATATTCTGTCATGGCATCACGCCGCCGCACCGCCCACTGTCAATCCGCCGATCATAAGGCTGGGCTGGCCGACACCGACCGGCACCCATTGCCCGGCCTTGCCGCAATTGCCGATGCCGGGGTCAAGCTTCAGATCATTGCCGATGCCCCTGATCTGTTTGAGCGCGGTTGCCCCGTCGCCGATCAGCGTCGCGCCTTTGACCGGCGCGCCGACAACGCCGTTTTTGACTCGGTAGGCCTCGGTGCAGCTGAACACGAATTTGCCGTTGGTGATATCCACCTGACCGCCGCCGAAGCCAACCGCATAGATGCCGTCCTTGAGGTCTGCGACAAGGCTTTCAGGGGCGGCATCGCCCGCCAGCATATAGGTGTTGGTCATGCGCGGCATCGGCGCATGGGCGTAGCTTTCGCGCCGTCCGTTGCCGGTGGGGGCGACGCCCATCAGCCGGGCATTCTGGCGGTCCTGCATATAGCCTGTCAGCACGCCATCCTCGATCAGGGTGTTTTTGGCGCTGGGCGTGCCCTCGTCATCCACGGTGATCGAACCGCGCCGATCCGGGATCGTGCCGTCATCCAGAACGGTCACCCCCTTGGCGGCAATCTGCTGACCCATCAGGCCCGCAAAAGCGCTGGACCCCTTGCGGTTGAAATCGCCTTCCAAGCCATGGCCGATGGCCTCGTGCAGCAGGATGCCCGGCCAGCCGGGGCCAAGGACCACATCCATTACGCCAGCAGGGGCGGGTTCGGCATCAAGATTCACCAGCGCAATGCGCAAAGCCTCGCGCGTCACCGGTTCCCAGTTGTCGCGGCTGATCAGGCCGATCAAGCCGGCACGCCCGCCGCCACCGGACATGCCACTTTCGCGGCGTCCGTCCTTTTCGACAATAACGCTGATGTTCAAGCGGGACATCGGGCGGGTGTCGGTAACCAGCGTGCCTTCAGGACGCAGGATCAGCACCTCTTGATGCGATGCGGCGAGGGTGGCGGAAACCTGCACCACGCGCGGGTCCAGTGCGCGGGCAAAGGCGTCAATCTCGCGCAGGACGTCGATTTTTGCGGGGAAGCTGGCCTGCAACATCGGATCGTCATCGCTGTAAAGCTTGCGATTTGTGCCGGCAGGGGCCGCCGACATCGTGCCGCCGCCATCGCCCACGGCAAGGCGCGCGGTGGAAACAGCGCGGCGCAGGGCGTGTTCGTCGATGGTGGTCGAATGCGCATAGCCTGCCGTTTCGCCTTTCACCGCGCGCAACCCGAACCCTTCGGAGGCATTGAAACTTGCGGTTTTGACCCGGCCATCATCGAATGACAGAACCTCGGACTTGCGCCGTTCGAGGAACAGCTCACCGTCATCGGCACCGTCTGTTGCCTCTTTCAGCAGCGCAAGCGCCGTGGTCTGGTCGAGAATGGTTTCAAACGGGCGAAAGGGGTCGACGGACATGGGGTTTCCTCGTCTCGGGCGTGATTTATCGGCGAAAGCGTCTGTTTGCCGCAACAGCGGTTCTTGAGTTGTTCATCAAGATATGGGACATGGGCACGCAGATACAACGGGATTCCGTCCGCAGCCGGACAGGATGACCAGGGAGACGCGCCAGGGGCGCACTGAAGTTAGGGTAAAACATGCAACTGAAATCCTTTGCCACCTCACTCTGGGCGACAGCGGGCCTAATCATGGCGGGGTCATCCGTCTTTGCACAAGAAGTGAATCAGGAGCTGGAAATTGTAGGGGCACCCGTCAACGGGGCGACAGGTTTCCAGCCGTCGGCAACCGAACTGGCGCGCGACGTTGTGTGGCTGGACAACATGCTGCTTGTGATCATCACGGCGATCACGCTCTTTGTGACGGGTCTGCTCGTCTGGGTGATCGTGCGTTATAATGAGACCAAGAACCCGACACCGGCCCGTTTCACCCACAACTCCCCGCTGGAAGTGGCATGGACAGTGGTGCCCATCGTGATTCTGGTCTTTATCGGGGCCTTTTCGCTGCCTGTGCTTTTTAAACAGCAGGAAATTCCTGAAGGCGACATCAATATCAAGGTGACCGGCTACCAGTGGTATTGGGGTTACGAATATGTAGACGAAGGCGTGAGCTTTGACAGTTTCATGCTGACCCGCGACGAGTTGGAAGAATTTGGCTACAGCCAGGATGAATACCTGCTGGCGACTGACACCGCCGTTGTCGTGCCGATTGGTGCCAAAGTGGTGATGCAAGTCACAGGCGCGGATGTGATCCATTCATGGACGATCCCGGCCTTTGGGGTGAAGCAGGACGCGGTGCCCGGTCGTCTGGCGCAGCTATGGTTCGCGGCAGAGCGTGAAGGCATCTATTTTGGCCAGTGCTCGGAACTTTGCGGCAAGGATCACGCCTACATGCCGATCACGGTTAAAGTGGTGAGCCAGGAGACTTATGACCAGTGGCTGGCCGAGGCCAAAGGCACCTCTTAACAAGGCGATGGGTCAAGACCCATCTTACGACAGATCAACGCCGTAAGATGGGTTTCAACCCATCCTATCCACAAGGTCACGCATGAGCGATATCAGCATTCAGGACACAAGATACGAGGCCAGCATGGGCGACTACTTCGCCCTGCTGAAGCCGCGTGTGATGTCGCTGGTGGTCTTCACCGCACTTGTGGGGCTGTTGGTGGCACCCGTGCCGGTTCATCCGTTCATCGGCTTTGTCGGTATCCTGTGCATCGCCGTCGGCGCCGGGGCGTCCGGTGCGCTCAACATGTGGTGGGACGCCGATATCGATGCCCGCATGCGGCGCACAGCCGGGCGGCCGATCCCATCGGGGCGCGTCGCCCCGGGTGAGGCGCTGGGCATCGGGCTGGCACTGTCCGGGTTTGCTACCATCTTGCTGGCATTGGCGACAAACTTCCTCGCCGCGTTCTTGCTGGCCTTTACCATCTTTTTCTACGCGGTGGTTTATTCGATGTGGCTCAAGCGGGCCACACCGCAGAACATCGTGATTGGCGGAGCCGCTGGTGCTTTCCCCCCCATGATCGGCTGGGCGGTCGCGACCGGCAGTGTGAGCATCGAAAGCCTGCTGATGTTCGCCCTGATCTTCATGTGGACACCCCCGCATTTCTGGGCACTGGCCCTGTTTGTAAAGTCTGATTACGGCAACGCAGGCGTGCCGATGCTGACCGAGACCCATGGGCGGGACGCGACGCGAAAGCATGTGATCATCTATACATTATTGCTCGTGCCTGTGGCCTTGGGGCTAGGCCTGACCAGCATTGGCGGACCATTCTACATGGCGGTGGCGGTCGTGATGAACGTCTGGTTCCTCAAAGGGGCCTACGACATCTACAAACGTGATGACGCCGCCTGCGAAGCGGACAAGCATGCCGTCGAAATCGGTGTGTTCAAAGTGTCGCTCTACTACCTGTTTGCCCATTTCGGGGCGCTTCTGATCGAAGCGGCGCTGCGCCAGTATGGTCTGGGTGGCTGGTGATGGCGATCAAGGTCGAACATGAGCTCCACGAACGGCGGCGCGGGCGCAACTTCGGCGTTTTCGCCCTGCTGATTGGCTTTATCGCGATTATCTTTGGACTTACTGTCGTCAAAGTGCTGCAGCTTGGCGATGCGGCCCAGTTCGAAAAATTCGACCATGTGGCCCGGCCACAGATTGTCCCGCAGGAGGAGAGTGAATGAAACTGTTCCCTAACCTCGTTGGCCCCAAACGCACAGCGGCGCAGGCCGCAAGCGTTGTGGTGATCATGGGCTCGCTCGCCTGGGCCTCTGTCCCGTTTTACGACTGGTTTTGCCGGGTGACGGGTTTTGGCGGGGCCACCAATGTGGCCGAAACCGGCAGTGACGTGATCCTTGATCAGACGATCAAGGTCCGCTTTGATGCGTCACTGGAACGCGACATGCCCTGGACCTTCAAACCAGAAGTGCGCGAGATGGAAATCCGGATCGGTGAGACCGGTCTGGCTTTTTACGAGGCTCACAATCCTTTGGACGTGCCGGTCGCAGGGCAGGCCGCCTATAACGTGACACCTTACGAGGCAGGGGCGTTTTTTGACAAGATCGAATGCTTCTGTTTCGTCGAACAGGTCCTGATGCCGGGTGAGACGGTAATGATGCCTGTCAGCTTTTTCGTGGATCCGGCCATCGTGGACGACCGCGAAGGACAATATGTCCACACCATCACTCTCAGCTACACATTCTACCAGATTGACGTGCCGGATGATGAAATCCAGGCCTCTCTGGCCCCCGCAGCTTTGACAACGGCGCCGCAAGACGCCATAGAAACGAACTAACGACCAGCCGATAGGGACGCACCACATGGCGCATGCAAAGAACCACGACTATCACATTCTGCCACCGTCGATCTGGCCGCTGATCGGCGGTGTCGGCGCATTTGTCATGCTGTTGGGCGCGACCCTCTGGATGCACGGATCCGGGCCTTACATCTTCCTCATGGGCCTCGCCGCTGTGCTCTATGTCATGTATGCGTGGTGGGCCGATGTTGTGGCTGAAAGCCGGGTCGGCGATCACACCCCGGTGGTCCGGATCGGTCTGCGCTACGGCTTCATCATGTTCATCATGTCCGAGGTGATGTTCTTTGCCGCCTGGTTCTGGTCTTTCTTCAAACACGCCATGTATCCGATGGGCCCCCAAAGCCCGGCTGTTGATGGGGTCTGGCCCCCGGTCGGCATTGAAACCTTCGATCCCTGGCATCTGCCCTTGATCAACACGCTGATCCTGCTGTGTTCCGGTGCGGCTGCCACATGGGCCCACCACGCGCTGGTCCATGAAAATAACCGTCAGGACATGAAGTGGGGTCTGATCCTGGCGATCGCGCTCGGTGCGATCTTCACGGTCTTTCAGGCCTATGAATATAGCCATGCTGCCTTTGGTTTCGCAGGCAATATCTATGGCGCTAACTTCTTCATGGCGACCGGGTTCCATGGGGCTCATGTGATCATCGGCACGATCTTCCTGGCCGTATGTCTTTTGCGGTTGCAAAAGGGCGACTTCACCCCGGAAAAACATGTGGGTTTTGAGGCTGCCGCATGGTACTGGCACTTTGTTGACGTGGTCTGGCTGTTTCTGTTCGCCGCTGTCTACGTCTGGGGTGGCTGACAACAGACGCCACACCGTAAGATGGGTTTCAACCCATCTCATTGACAAGATCGACGCGCGGGATAACTCGCGCGTTTTTGCATCAAAGGTCACCGATGCTGCGCAAGATCCTCTTTCCTCTTATTCTTGGTATCGCCGGTTGTGCGATCCTGATCAGCCTTGGGCTGTGGCAGGTGCAGCGTCTGGCCTGGAAAGAGGATATCCTGGAGGGAATCAACGCCCGATTGGCCGCAACTCCGGATGTCCTGACATTGGACGTGACCGAGGCCGATCACGAATACACGCAAGTCAGATTTTCGGGCATACCGACCGGCGATGAGCTGCATGTGCTGGTGTCAGGTACCCAGGCCGGGACCGGCTATCGGGTCATATCCAAGATGCAGACCGGGCTTGGCCCGATCCTTGTCGATCAGGGCCTGCTGCCGCTTGAAGCCAAAGATGCCTCACCACTGATCGAACCGATGCAGATCACCGGGGTCCTGCTCTGGCCCGACGATCAGAACAGCAGCACGCCAGAGCCTGATCCGGCCGAAAATATCTGGTTTGCCCGCAACGTCACTACCATGTCTGCCTCCCTCAACACCGCCCCATTGATGGTGGTTGCCACGACAACCGCGCCGGCCGACCCACGCCTGACCCCGCTGCCGGTCAACACGGCCAATATCAAGAATGACCATCTGGAATATGCGATCACATGGTTCCTGCTGGCCCTCGTCTGGGCCGTCATGAGCCTGTTTCTGATCATCCGCACCACACGGCCAAAGGACGCCTGAGTAATGCGCTATATCTCGACCCGCGGCACCGCGCCTGCCCTGACATTTGAAGAGGCGATGTTGACAGGCCTCGCCCGTGATGGTGGCCTTTACGTGCCCGAAGATGTGCCGACCCTCACCACCGCCCAGATCGCGGCGATGGCAGGTAAAACCTATGAAGAGGTGGCGTTCGAGGTCATGCACCCCTTTATCGGCGATACCTTCACCGATACGGAATTCAAGGCCCTGATTGCGCAGGCCTATGCCGGTTTCGGCCATGCGGCGCGGGCCCCGCTGGTGCAGCTGGACAGCAATCATTTCCTGCTGGAGCTGTTCCACGGGCCGACACTGGCGTTCAAGGATTTCGCCATGCAGTTGATTGGCCAGATGTTTCAGGCTGCACTCAGCCGGTCCGGCGATCGTGTGACGATCGTGGGCGCAACCTCGGGCGACACAGGCTCTGCCGCGATCGAGGCGTTCCGCGGGTTGGAAGCCGTCGATGTCTTCATCCTTTACCCCCATGGCCGGGTGTCAGAAGTGCAGCGGCGCCAGATGACAACACCAAGCGAATCCAACGTCCACGCGCTCGCTGTCGATGGCGATTTCGACGACTGTCAGGCCATGGTCAAAGACATGTTCAATGACTTCGACTTCCGGGAAGAGGTCAAGCTGGCGGGCGTGAACTCGATCAATTGGGGCCGGGTGCTCGCACAGGTGGTCTATTACTTCACCGCTGCGCTGTCTTTGGGCGCACCGCATCGTGAAGTCAGCTTCACTGTCCCCACCGGCAATTTCGGCGACATCTTTGCGGGCTATATTGCCAAGCGGATGGGCCTGCCGATTGCCGATCTGGTCGTTGCCACCAACCGCAACGATATCCTGCACCGCACGTTGGAAACCGGGGCCTACACCAAGGAAGGTGTGACCCCCACGATCAGCCCGTCGATGGATATTCAGGTTAGTTCCAACTTCGAACGCGCGCTCTTTGACGCCTACGGGCGGGACGGGGCCACGGTCGCCGCCCAGATGGAGGACCTCAAGGGTGGCGGTTTCCAGATCAGCCAGGGCGCCTACCAAATGCTGAAAGACACGTTCAAATCAGGGCGCGCATCCGAGGAAGAAACCTATGCGGCGATCAAATCGTACCGCACAGATCATGGCGAATTGTTGTGCCCGCATACGGCTGTCGGCGTTCATGTGGCCGAGGCGCATCTGGGTACAACACCTATGGTGACCCTCGCGACAGCGCATCCGGCAAAGTTTCCAGATGCCGTGAAAGCAGCCTCCGGCGTCGCGGCACCCCTTCCCCCGCGCATGGCAGACCTGTATGACCGTCCCGAGCGCGTCACATGCGTTGCGGGGGATTTGGCGGCGATACAGGCCGCCATCAGGGAACGGATCACGTAATTGACGATTGAACTGCACACGCTGTCCAACGGGTTTCGGATTGTTACCGAACATATGCCCGGGCTGAAATCATCAAGCATCGGCATCTGGGTGCAGGCCGGTGGGCGGCATGAACGGATAGAACAGAATGGGATCGCGCACTTCCTTGAGCATATGGCGTTCAAGGGCACAGCAACGCGCAGCGCCCTGCAGATCGCCGAAAGCATCGAGGATGTGGGCGGCTATATCAACGCCTATACCAGCCGTGAGATGACAGCGTACTATGCCCGCGTTCTGGAAGATGACGTGGCCCTTGGCCTTGATGTGATCGCTGATATCCTGCTGAACCCGGTTTTTGATCCTGCCGAGATCGAGGTCGAACGCGGTGTAATCCTGCAGGAAATCGGGCAGGCGCTGGATACCCCGGACGACATCATCTTTGACTGGCTGCAAGAGGTGGCTTACCCCGATCAGGCGCTGGGCCGCACGATCCTCGGCCCGTCCGAGCGGGTCAGCGCCTTCAGTCGCGGCGATCTGCAGAGCTTTGTCGGCGAACATTACGGCCCCAACCAGATGATCCTGTCTGCCGCAGGGGCCGTGGATCACGACGCGATTGTCACACAGGCCGAGGCGCTGTTTGGCCATCTGCCCGCAGTGACCCGCGCGCCCGAACTGCTGCAGCCCGCTGCCTTTGGCGGGGGGGAGCGGCGCGAGATCAAAGGGCTGGAACAGGTACATTTCGCGCTGGCGCTTGAAGGACCGAATTACCGCGATCCGGCAATCTACACCGCTCAGATCTATGCCTCGGCCATGGGCGGCGGTATGTCTTCGCGCCTGTTTCAGGAGGTCCGTGAAAACCGGGGGCTTTGCTATACGATCTTCGCCCAGGCCGGGGCCTATGAAGATACCGGCCTGACCACGATCTATGCGGGTACCAGTGCCGAACAGATCGCCGAACTTGCCCATATCACCATGGACGAGATGAAACGCGCGGCCGATGACATGACGGCCGCCGAGGTGGCCCGCGCACGTGCCCAGATGAAAGCAGGGCTGTTGATGGGGCTGGAGAGCCCTTCTAATCGGGCCGAGCGTCTGGCGCGCCTTCTGTCGATCTGGGATCGGATCCCATCTCTCGACGAAACCATTGCGCGCATTGATGAGGTGACAACCGGCGATGTCAAAGGCTTCGCCGGCCAGATGGCCGGACAGGCAGGCACGGCCATGGCGCTTTACGGACCGGCTGATGCGGCCCCGAGCCTTGATGCATTGAAAGCCCGGCTGGCTGCCTGATGCTTGGGGCCAAGCGCAAGGTTCGGATCGAAACCGAACGGTTGACCCTGCGCCCGCCGATGCATGGCGATTTCCGAGCCTGGACAGCACTGCGCCGCGAAAGCGAGGAATTCTTGCGCGCGTGGGAGCCGACATGGGCGCATGACCACCTGACGCGCAAGGCGTTCACCAACCGGGTCTATTGGGCGCAACGATCAATTGCGAATGGCACGGCGATGCCGCTGTTTCTGACCCGCCGGGCGGATGGCATGCTGCTGGGCGCCATCACGCTGGACAATATCCGGCGCGGACCAGCGCAGGCGGGCACAACCGGGTATTGGATTGGCGCACCCTTTGCCAGGCAGGGCTACATGCGCGAGGCGATTGAGGCCGTTGTGCATCACGCATTCACTGTGTTGGATATCAGCCGGATGGAGGCAGGGTGTCTTCCTGAAAACGAGGCCTCGCGCCGATTGCTGGAAAAATGCGGCTACAAATACGAAGGCGTCGCGCAAAGTTATCTGCAGATCAACGGGCGATGGCGGAACCACGTGCTTTACGCCAATCTGCGCCATGATCGGCGCGGCAAAACGGATGTCGGCTAAAAAAACGCCCGACAATTGACAGCTACCCTGCGCAGTTTGTACCTCCATGGGCCCGCGCCTGTCCGAACCCCGGATAGTAGTAGATACCGGTCGTAAAAAGAACGTTCAGTTGGTCCGTATCGACGCCACCCGCCATGGCCGCCTGCACCACGCGGGCGTTCTCGGTATAGATGGCATAGTTCAGCACCCCGTCGCTGTATTGGTTGCGCGTGTTGATATTGGCGCCCCGTGCAATCAGCAGGAGCGCGATATCGGTGCGTTCCTCCTGAATGGCCGCCATTAGCGGAGTCAGGCCGGCGCCTGACCGGTCTTCCAAATCGGCGCCTGCATCGACCAGTGCGGTAATGACAGCAGCGCCCGAGCGGCAACTACGCACCGCCGCAGACAATGCATTCATCCCCCGATTACCGGGTTGGTTTGGATCGGCCCCGGCGGTCAGCAGCGTTTGAACCATGTCCAGATCGTTGCGGATCGCCGCGATGGTCAGCGGTGGCATCAACAGGGGCGGAAGGGGGTGGTTGATATCCGCCCCACCAGCAATGGCGGCCTGCGCTGCGGCGATGTCGCCGGCGCGCACCGCCTGATCAAGCGGGGCCGTATCGGCCATTGTGGCGGAACAACAGAACAGGATGGCGGTAAGCAGTGATCGCATGATGATCTCCTAAAGTGAGTCCTGATTTGCAACTTACTCTATCAAGTGAGTTCCATTTTGCAACTGACTTGGATACGGTCCGGCCTATGGATACCAAAGACTATCGCTCTGACTGCCCGATTTCATCGACCCTTGATTTGATAGGTGACAAATGGACCCTGTTGATCCTGCGCGACATGATGTTCGGGGCGCAGCGCTTTTCTGATTTTCTGACCAGTGCCGAAGCAATGAAACGCAATATCCTCAGCGACCGGCTGAAGCGTCTGACCGATCACGGTCTGGTTCTGCGCGTACCCTATCAGGATCATCCACCCCGCTTTCGATATCAGCTGACCACCAAGGGTGCGGCACTGCTACCGGTCATTCAGGCCATGGCGGCGTGGGGCGCGGCCCATCTGGACCATGCCTATGACCCGCCGCCGGAATTATTGGGCTGGGAACCCTCGGATCACGCTTAAAGCCCGCGGACCCGATTGTTGCGCGCGTTATGTTCCAGTTCGACCAGCCCAAGCATCTCCATCACCGGGCTGACATAGTTGGCGAACCGCCCGCGATAGCCCTTGCGCAGCCCGTAATAGCCACCGACCGGATTATCCGCGCTGCGCGCCCAGTGTTCCAGCGTGCCCTCCTTGGTCGGTTTGCCTTCATCCGCGTTGCCCAAGGGTATCCAGTCGCCATGGGCCTTTAGCATCGCATGGGCGTCATCAATGGCGCGCAACTGGTAAGATAGCCGGGTCTTGCCGACCTGCACGATCAGGGCGGGGGGATCAGCTGCCTCGTCCCTCCAGACTTCGAAATCAGAGGTCTGGGGCGGTGTTTTCAGGATCCACGGATCGCCAGCGACCCCCATCCCGTAGGTGACACGGTTCATGCTTCTGCCCTTTCTTTCAACGCATCTGCGAACTTTTCGAAACTGGGTTGCAGGTCGGGGATCGCCTTAGTGATCAGACCTTTCAGCGGGCCCGAATAGGTTTCGCGCATTTCAAACCGCATGCCGGTCCCGATGGGCGTCAGGATGAATTGCCGGTTACCTAGAAACAGACCCAGCGGCATGCCGCCATGCCATTCCATTCGGACTTCAGGCGCCATCACCGCGACCTTGATCGGAAAGGCGCGTTTGGGATCGACCTCAGACCACAGCTTGAAACGCGCGCCCTTCGCGATTTGTCCGTTGATCTTGATGATACTGAAACTGCCATCCGACAGGCGCTCTGCATCGGTCAGAATGGACCAGACGGTGCCGGGCGGGGCCGCGATATCGCGGGTCACGTGATAGGGTGTCATGCAAACTCCTTGTCTTGACACCGATTGGCTTAGCAACCCTTATATGACGTCTTATGTCATGTTTGAGAGGTTGATTTGCGCGCATCCCGTCTTTTGCAGATCCTTCTGCTTTTACAGAACCGGGGCCGCCTGACCTCGGCCCAACTGGCGGCAGAGCTTGAGGTCACGCCGCGTACCATCCTGCGCGACGTTGATGCGATGACCGAAGCCGGGCTGCCGATCATCGTGTTTCAGGGCAATCAGGGTGGGATCGAGTTGGGCTTCAACTACAGAACGCGACTGACCGGGTTGGATCAGGACGAAGCAGAGGCGCTGGGCGTCATCCTTGGCACGCGCAACCCGGCCCTCGTGGCGCTGGGGATGGAACAGGCCGCGAAGCGCGCGCAGGCCAAACTGGTCGAGAGCTTTCCCGACAAGGCGCGTGAAACCGTCCAGCGTGCGATGAATCAGTTTTTGGTCGAAACACCCGCACCGCCTGATGATCCGCGCGTGCCAGCCTTTGCCGCGGCAGTGCGCGGTCGGCGGATCGTGCGGATCAATGCCAGCGGACCGCAGGCGCGGGTGGTGCATCCGTTGGCGATGCGGTTGGCGGAGCAGGGATGGTTCGTGACGGATAGACGGACCGGTGAGGATTTCGCGCTAACAGACAGCGGCGATATCAACATTTCAGCCCATCGTTTTGATCAATGATCTCGTGACGCTCAGGCCCGGCAGCTTGGCTATTGATCTTGGCGCCATTGGTGGGTCTCACACACCCTACCGCCGTCGTGAGACGAGATCCTCTTCCTCTGCCGGGGGCAATCTGCGTCCTTTGAGGATGTCGGTCAGGTCATCGTCCCGGAATGACCTGTCGATCCGGAATTTGTAGAAACCGTCATCCTGAAAGGCCTGGATGACGTGGTAGTCGACCAGCACGGGCACCGCCTTGCCTTTCCAGCTTTCCTCGCTCAGGCCCGATACGGTCACGTCCATCTCGGCCCGGCCGCGGACCGGGACGGTCAGGTTGCCATCGACGGCGGTGACGTTGTTATAGCCGATCACGGCCTCATCGGCCCGGATGGTGGAATAGACCAGCAGGTAGCGGATGGTTGATCCGGGCTGGGCGGCATCATCCAGAAACCATGTGAAACCGACATCTTCGCCAATCGCCTCGCGCCGGTTGATCTCGGCCGAGAGATCGCCAAAGGTGTTGGCATAGGTTTCGTCAAACGCGTTGGTCAGCCGGATATAGCTGTTGCGGGTGATGCTGGCCTTGACCTCTGCATCGATCCCCGCCTCACCGCCTGCGCCGATATCGACACCGCGCACATTGCGGGCGAATTGTTCTTCGAATGTGGCGCCCCGCACCCGGTTGCTGAGGTCGAGCACGGCCAGTTCCTTGAGGCTGCCTTCTTCGGTGTCCAGCAGGTATAGCTGCCCCAAAGTGCGCAGACCGGAATTCAGGTAGCCCTTGTCGGTATAGGCGTGGCTGACATCGACCGGAATTGTGCGGCAGCCTGCGAAACCTGTCAGAATAAGAGTCAGTAAAGCGATCAATCTTAACATCTCAAAACCCCCGAAAATAATGCCAAGATGGTGAAGAAGGCGGATGTCAAAAGCAATAAAAACTTCCGAAGTGTTCTGGCAATGATCCTCGCCCACCAATTTGTCAGGTGACAGATCGCATGTTCCGGTTACAACCAAACCCATGATGATACGTGTTTTTCTGATCCTGCTTGCGTTGCTGGCGGCCCCGGCTGCGGCACAACAGACCAATCCCAATTCGATCCTGCCCGGCAGCCCGTGCCACGGTCAGACGCCGTGCGCACTGGATGGCCGGACCTATCACGTCAAGGAGCCTGACGGCTGGGATGGTGTGTCGCCATTGCCGGTGCTGCTGCATTTTCATGGTTGGGCGCGTACCGGGGCGGTGCCGGTTTATCACGGGCGGATTTCCGGGGCGACCCGCAGGCGTGGCGTGCTTCTGCTGGCGCCGACGGGGATCAACAAGACATGGGATTTCTGGTCAGGGCGCGCGGGCGATGTGGCGTTTGGTGCCGCTGTGATCGAGGATGCAGCGAAGCGTTATCCCATCGACCGCGACCGCATCTTTGTGTCGGGCTATTCGTTCGGGTCCGCCATGGCCTGGCGCTATGTCTGCCAGAACGGTGCCGGTGTGGCGGCCCTTTTGGCGGTGGCGGGTACACTTGATCAGCGCGAGGAATGCGCCCAAGGCCCGCGTGAGGTGCGCCATGTGCATGGGCTGTCCGATACGGTGATGGATTTCCCCATGGGGCCGGGCGGCGATACGCGCTATCCAGTTGCGCTTTGGCGGCAACAATTCGGCTGCGGTGCAAGTGATCAGGTCAGCGATTGGGCCATTACAAGCGACGACGCCTTCACCCGTCATGCATGGGAGCGATGTACCACCGGCAAGCGCGTGACGCTTGATCTGCACCCGCGCGGGCATTTTATCCCCAAAGGCTGGATCGGCCGGCAGCTGGACGAATTGTTGGGCCTGCCGCCAAACTACCCATGATGCGGGCCTATATCATCGCTCTGTTGATTGTGATCGTCGGCGCGCATATCGCCATGTGGACATCCGATATGCCGCGCGATCTGGCGTTGAAGCTGACCCTGATCAACGCAGCCGGGTGGGCAGTTGTTTTGATTCCCGTATATGGTGTGGCGCGCTGGGCTGCGCATCATAGGGTCAAAAATGATGATCAGGACGATACTTAGCAACATCAGATCAATGGCTTAGCAACTTCACAGTTTTTTGTTTGGCGAGCGCAAACTGGCGTGTTAGGCTTGGCCATATTTTGAACACAATTCCTTTTGGGTGATGAAATGCATATTTTAAAGCGGGTCGCGTCGGCGGCTATATTTTTGGTTATTTGCGCAACCGGCGCCTTTGCCTGTGGTGGCTCTTATCAGGTGAAATCAGGTGATACGCTGTCCGGCATCGCTCGGGCCGAAATCGGATCATTCTTTGCCTATCAATCCCTGTTCGAAGCGAACCGCCATGTGATCGGCAGCAACCCCGACCGCATTCAGGCGGGCATGACATTGCAACTGCCGTGTCCGGGCCAGCCGGTGAACTGGGCGGTGATGCCAAGTGCCGCGACAATTGCCCAATTGCAGCAGGTCACAGATATCCAGGTTCTTGATATCCGCCGCCCGACCGCTGTTGCCAAGGGCGTCATTCCCGGCGCGGTGTCCGTCCCCTACAGCCAATGGCGTGGCCCTGCGGGGGCGACCCCGACGGATGTGGAGTTGTCCCGCATTGTGGGTGATGCGGGGCTGCGCGTCGATCAGCCCGTGCTGATCGTGCATTCACAGCCGGATATGATGGATACAGGACGCGCCGCCATGGTGTACTGGCTGCTGAAATCCAGCGGTTTTGACACCATCGCGATCCTCAAGGATGGGTTTCAGGGCTGGACAGAGGCCGGGTTGCCCATCGCCGCCGCACCTGCCGCGCCTTCACCTTACGATGCGGAACTGCTCTTTTCCTATAAATGGCGCGCGGACGAACTCGATGTCTATGCCATCGCCACATCCCAGATCACTGGATACCTGCTGGATGCGCGGCCGCAGCATATGTTTTCCAAAGTCGATGATGAGGGTAAACAGTTGGGTACGACCTTGCCGAATGCCCGCAGTGCGCCGATTGGCCCGCTGATGTCGGCCTTTGGGTCAGAGGTGCCGGTAGAAACGGCGGTCAAGGCCGTCGCCGACCATCTGCAACGCCACAATGCCAACTGGGAAACCGGTGAGGTCATCACGTTCTGTCAGACCGGAGAGTTGGGCGCGCTCAGCTGGTTTTATGCCTCGGAGCTCGCGGGACTCGACAATATGCTTCTGTATCCGGAATCTGTTGCTGGCTGGGCCGATGGCGGTGGCCGGTTGTTCGCCGGGTTGGACTGACCGCGCGCGGGGGTAATGCCCCCGCGCGATCGCCGCACGGTCCTGCTTTCACCTGTCAGTCTGATGCGCTATGAACGCGCGAACCGCAGATTGACGGAAATAAGCTCATGAAATTCACCCTGTCCTGGCTGAAACGCCATTTGGAGACCGACGCCTCTGTCGCCGATATCGCTTACGCTCTGACCGACCTCGGGCTTGAGGTTGAAGGCATCGAAAACCCCGCCGAACGGCTGGCCGATTTCACGATCGGCAAGGTGCTGACGGCGGAGAAACACCCCGATGCCGACAAGCTGAAAGTGTGTCAGGTGGAAACCAAAGATGGCCCGACGCAGATCATCTGCGGCGCGCCGAATGCGCGTGCTGGCATCACTGTCGTGATCGCGTCACCGGGGACGTATGTGCCGGGGATCGATACCACGATTGGCGTCGGCAAGATCCGCGGGATCGAAAGCCACGGCATGATGTGTTCCGAGCGCGAGATGGAACTGTCAGAGGAACATGACGGCATTATCGAGCTGCCTTCTGGCGAGGTGGGTGAGCGGTTTGTCGACTGGCTCGCCGCCAATGATCCATCCAAGGTCGATCCGGTGATCGAAATCGCGATCACCCCCAACCGCCCCGATGCGCTGGGCGTGCGCGGCGTGGCGCGCGACCTTGCGGCCCGTGGCCTTGGCTCGCTGAAAGCGGTCGAGGTGACCACGGTGCCCGCCAATTTCACGTCTGACCTGAATGTGTCCATTGATGACGATACATTGGACGGGTGCCCGGTTTTCTGTGGTCGTTTGATCAAGGGCGTCAGTAATGGCCCCAGCCCCGAATGGCTGCAAACGCAGTTGCGCGCCATCGGCTTGCGCCCGATCAGCTTCCTCGTCGATGTGACGAACTGGTTCACCTATGACCTGAACCGCCCGCTCCACGTCTTTGATGCCGACAAGGTGAAGGGCAATCTGCGTGTCCACCGCGCCAAGGGTGGCGAAACCCTGATGGCGCTGGATGACAAGGAATACACGTTCCAGTCCGGTCAGATGGTGATCTCGGACAAAGACGGCCCCGAAAGTATCGCCGGGATTATGGGTGGGCTGGCCACAGGTTGCACCGAAGAGACGGTAAACGTGTTCGTCGAAAGCGCCTATTGGGATCCGATTCAGATCGCCTATGCGGGTCGCGCGCTAAAGATCAATTCCGACGCTCGCTATCGTTTCGAACGGGGGGTCGACCCGGCCTTCACGCCGGAAGGGCTGGACCATGCCGTGCGCATGATCGTGGATCATGCCGGTGGCGAAGCGTCAGAGATGATCGTCGCCGGTGCTGTCCCTGACACATCCCGCGCCTACAAGCTGGACACGGCGCGCTGTTCATCGCTCGTCGGGATGGATATCCCGGCAGAGACCCAGCACGAGACGCTGACCGCGCTCGGTTTCCGGATGGATGGCGACATGGCACATGTTCCATCCTGGCGACCAGATGTGCAGGGAACGGCTGATCTGGTCGAGGAAGTCGCCCGCATCGCATCGCTGACCAGGCTGCAGGGCAAACCCATGGCGCGCACCCAACCCGGTGTGCCGAAACCGATCCTGACCGCCAGCCAGTCGCGCCAGCAGGCCGCGCGCAGGACCGCTGCGGCGTTGGGGTATAATGAATGTGTGACCTACAGCTTCATCGATGATCAGGCCGCCAAGCTGTTCGGCGGCGGTGATGACAGCACGATGCTGGAGAACCCGATTTCGTCGGAGATGTCGCATATGCGGCCCAACCTGCTGCCCGGTCTTTTGCGGGCGGCGGCACGCAATCAGGCGCGGGGCTTCATGGATATGGCGCTGTTCGAGGTGGGCGCCGGCTTTCATGGCGGTGAACCGGGCGAGCAACACACGCTGATCTCGGGCGTCCTGATCGGGCGGACCGGACCGAAAGACGTGCACGGTACATCGCGCCCCGTTGACCTTTACGATGCCAAGGCCGATGCGGAGGCCGTATTGGCCTCTATCAACGCTCCAGCCAAGGTGCAGATCCTGCGTGGTGCGTCTGATTGGTGGCACCCGGGCCGTCATGGCATGATCTGCCTTGGCCCCAAGAAAGTGCTTGGCATCTTCGGCGAGTTGCACCCCAAGGTTCTGCGCGAGATGGATGTCAAAGGTCCTGCTGTCGCCTTTACCATCTGGCCGGATGAGGTGCCTGCGCCGCGCAATAAATCCGCTGCCCGCGCGCCATTTGTGGCCACCGATCTGCAGGCGGTCGAACGCGATTTCGCCTTTGTGGTCGATGCCGAAGTCGAGGCGCTGATGCTCGTCAACGCCGCCGCCGGGGCCGACAAGGCGATGATCAGCGATGTGCGTGTCTTTGATGAGTTCATCGGGGGGTCACTGGGCGAGGGCAAGAAATCCCTCGCCGTCACGGTTCGCCTGCAACCGACCGAGGCGACCCTGAAGGACGCTGATATCGAGGCGGTCAGCGCAAAGATCGTCGAAAAGGTCACCAAGGCGACAGGTGGCACCTTACGCGGATGACCGACAGCGATGACCCCGCCGCGCATTACAAGGACAGCAGCAAGCTGGCCGTGCGGGGCGGGTTTCACGCGCGCTATTCCAATGTGGGCTGGTTTGGCTGGGTGGATGCCCGGCTGAACATCGCGCCGGGCGCGGGGGTGCTGGATGTGGGCTGCGGGCCGGGATGGTTCTGGGCCGCGTGTCGCCATCTGCCTGCTGACATGACGCTGACGTTGCTGGACCAATCGGCGCATATGGTCGAACAGGCGACTGAGCGGCTGAAGCACCTGAATATCGCGAGCAGCGTCGTGGCGGATGCCGGCAAACTGCCGTTCCCGGACCAAAGCTTTGATGTGGTGGTTGCCATGCATATGCTTTACCACCTGCCCAATCCGGCGGTGGCGCTGCGCGAAATGCACCGCGTGCTGATCCCCGGCGGTCGCTGCATCGTCACCACCAACAACCCCCGTGATCTGCCCCAGATTGCCGCCCTGTCGCGGCATGCGTTCGGGTCGGCGATTGACGATATGGTGCAGGAGCGGTTTGGCACTCCGGTTGCCTTGGACCTGATGCGGCAGCATTTCACGGAAATCTCGCAACAGACCTGCGAAGATATCTATCAGGTGGACGATCCCGAACCGGTGATCGACATGCTGCTGACGATGCCGCCCGGTGACAAAGCCGATACGCAAGGACAGGCCCGATTGCGACAGGCGGTTGGGGACATGATGACGGAACATGACGGCTGCACACCCATGACCCGTGTGCAGGACATGATTGCCGGTATCCGGACATGACGATCACCGTCCGCCCCGCGACGGCAGATGATGCGCATGGGCTTACCGCTTGTATCGACGCGGCCTACGCCCCCTATGTCGCCAAGGGCCTCGACCTGCCTCCTGTGAGTGAAGGGATTGCCGGTGATATCCGCGATCATCACGTTTGGGTCGCAACGCGCGGTGACCGGATCGTCGGTGGTATTGTCCTGGTGCTGGACGACACCGCCCATCTGGCCAACCTGGCCGTTCACCCGGATGCCGGCGGGCAAGGGCTGGGTCAGGCGCTGATCGCCACCGCAACGAGTGCCGCCCGCGCCGCTGGATACGACAGATTGCACCTTGCCACACATATCGAGATGACCGGAACGCAAGGCTTCTACCTGCGGCTTGGATGGGTTGAAGCTGGTCGGGACGGCAATAAGGTCTATTTTGAAATGCAATTATGAAGGAGCGCACCCCATGACCCTGAACATCTATCTTTCTGGTGAAATCCATACCGACTGGCGCGACCAGATCACGGAGGGGGCCAAGGGGCTGGACGTGACCTTCAGTAGCCCGGTGACCGATCACGCGGCGTCGGATGATTGCGGGGTCGCGATCATGGGGGCAGAGCCTGACAAGTTCTGGCACGACAACAAGGGGGCCAACCTGAATGCCATCCGGACACGGCATGGGATCCAGAATGCCGACATCGTCGTGGTTCGCTTTGGTGAGAAGTACAAGCAGTGGAATGCGGCCTTCGACGCGGGCTATGCTGCGGCCCTCGGCAAATCCCTGATCGTGATGCACGGCCCCGAACACCAGCATCCGCTGAAAGAGGTTGATGCCGCGGCGCTGGCGGTGGTCGAGGAGCCAAAGCAGGTGGTGGATATCCTGCGCTATGTTCTGGACGGTAAGCTGCCCTGAGCCATGCACGAGGCGGCACCCGGCCTTGCATCGAAAATTCTTGCACCGACGCGCGGCACTTCATAGAAAGGCGGTGAGCCAAGGAGGTCTTGGCGAAAATCCATACGCTGCGGAGGTCGCGCGACATGAGTACCAGACACAGGCTGGCCGTCTTTATTGGCCGTTTCCAACCCTTTCATGCCGGTCATCTGGACGTTGTGCAGAATGCTCTGACACAGGCCGATAGCCTTTTAATGCTTGTGGGCAGCGCCTATCGGCCACGCAGTTGGAAGAACCCCTTCACCTATGCCGAAAGGGCTGCCTTTATCCGCGCCAGCACGGACGATGTTGGTAAGCCCGTCGCCACGCTGCCGCTGGTGGATACGCTTTACAACGACCGGGCCTGGACTGTGAATGTGCGCACTGCCGTGACCTTGCACATGCGCAAGGCGGGCTTGAATCCGGACAAGACAGATGTGGTGCTGACCGGGTTCGAAAAGGACAAATCATCGCGCTATCTGGGATGGTTCCCGACATGGCAGATGCTGCCAGCCGACCCACATATGCACGATGGAGAGATCGTCAGCGCCACTGACCTGCGTCAAGAACTGTTCTTTGGCCGTGGTGAAAACACGGGCCGGATGGCGAAACGCTATGGTCTGGCGCAGATCGCGCCGGTGCTGGACTGGATGAAGAAACATCCTGATGCGGTGTCGACAGTCCGCGACGAAGGGTCGTTCGTCTTGGATTATCGCGAACGGACCGCCAAAGCTGAAGAGGTTTTTGGCTACCCCATCCCGGTCAACACGGCTGACGCGGTTGTCGTGCAATCCGGCCATATCCTGATGGTCGAACGCAAGATGCAGCCCGGCAAAGGGCAATGGGCATTGCCCGGTGGGCATATCGACCGGGGCGAGCAGGCGCTGGATGCTGCAATCCGCGAGCTTTATGAAGAGGCCGGACTGGACATGCCTAAAGGGGCGATGCGTGGCAGGCTGCGGGAACGGCGGGTGTTCGACCATCCCGAACGGTCCGAAAAGGGCTGGGTTCGGACAGAGGCGTTCGTGTTCGAATTGCAGGACAAGGCCAAGCTGGAAAAGATCAAATCCGGCAGCGATGCATCCGCCGCCCGCTGGGTGCCGATCACCGAAATCACACCGGACAACATATTCGAGGACCATTTCGACATCATCCAGGCCCTCGTGCCTGATGTGCCTTTTGCGTATTCATCGATCCTGATGGCGCAAGGCTAAGGCCGGCAAAGAGCCCATCTTTGCACACCCTGCGGGAGGTCCGCAGGCGTTCAAAACCGTCCAAATCCGAGGAGGAACAGGACAATGAAAGACCAAGTGACTGGCGCTGCGGCGCTGTTTGATAACCCTGTCGCGTTCGACAATCTGATCTTCGATACCGACAGCTATAAGCTTTCCCACTTCAGCCAATATCCGGAAGGCACGCAATACGTGTCGTCCTATATCGAACCGCGCCGTGCGTGGGGTGATATCGACCGGGTGATGTTCTTTGGCCTGCAGATCGAACTGGCGAAATTGGCAGGGCAGGCGGTCACGCAGGCGATGCTGGACGAGGCAGCACCCTTTCTGAAGGCGCACGGGTTCGATGTATTTGTCGATGGCTGGCAGTACATCATCGACCGGCATGAGGGGCGTTTGCCCGTGCTGATCGAAGCTTTGCCAGAGGGGACGCTGGCCCCGGTGTCGGTCCCGCAACTGCGGATCGAAAACACCGACCCTAATTGCTACTGGCTGGTCAGCTATCTGGAAACCCGGTTGCTGCGGGCGGTGTGGTACGGCTCGACCGTCGCGAGCCTGTCGCATTATGTGGTGGGCAGCATCCGGGAACGGTTGGCCCAGACCGATGGCAGCGATGCCGGGGCCGAGTTCAAACTGCATGATTTCGGTGCGCGCGGTGCGTCCAGTAATGAGGCGGCTGGCATTGGCGGTGCTGCGCATCTCGTTAACTCCTTCGGGACCGATACCATCGCCGGGTTGGTCTATGCGCGGAACTACTATGGCGCTGACATGGCCGGGTTTTCGATCCCCGCGACTGAACACAGTACCATGACAGCCGCTGGTGAGGCGGGCGAGTTGGACCAGATGCGTCGGTTTCTGGCCGCCAACCCAACCGGCCTGATCGCCTGTGTCAGCGACAGCTATGACCTGATGCGCGCAGTGAAAGAATACTGGGGCGGCACGTTGAAAGACGCCGTGCTCGCCCGCGATGGTGTGCTGGTTGTGCGCCCCGACAGCGGTGATCCGGTTGAGATTGTGCCGGATGTGATCGAGGCGCTGATGGCCAAGTTCGGCTACAGCACAACAGATCAGGGTTACCGGCTGCTGAATGACAAGGGGCGGGTGATCCAGGGGGATGGGATCGACAAGGATTCCATCGTCAGGATCATGGACACCATGATGGAACGTGGCCTTGCTATCGGTAACATCGCCTTCGGCATGGGTGGCGGGCTGCTGCAAAAGGTGAACCGTGACAGTTTTGGCTATGCCATGAAAGCCTCTGCCATCTTCTATGACGGGGCATGGCGGGATGTGTTCAAGGACCCCAAGACCGCGGGCGGCGCCAAGACCTCAAAGAAGGGCAAGCAGGGGGCGATGCGCACCGATAGCGGCGCTTTCGTCGCACGGCCCGCTGCGAATATCCCAATGGGGGCGGATGCGTTGGTGCCCGTGTTTCGGGACGGGCGCATCCTGAACCTGCATTCATTTGACCAGATCAGGGCGCGCGCTTGGCCTGATGCCTTGGGCTTTGGCGCGGCAGCTTAGAAATCGATAGGCCCCGGTGCTGATCACGGGGCCTATCATCCTATGGGTATAATGGGGTTTCACCTCACCTATGACGGATCAGGGATACGCTTGGCTTTCTCAACGGCCGGACGGGCAAAAAACCGCTCAACATACGCGGGCACGTTTTTCAGATCGTGATAGCCGACAACATCCTTGGTGCCGTAGAATTCCAGCGCATTGATCCAGGGCGCGATGGCCATATCGGCGATGGAGAAATCGCCTGTCATCCAGTCTTTCCCTTCCAGCTGCTTCTCGACAACGGCAAGCAGGCGGATCGCCTCATCGCGGTAGCGTTCGCGTGGGCGTTCGTCTTCGATATCCTTGCCCGCGAACTTGTAGAAGAAACCCATCTGCCCCAGCATCGGACCCAATCCGCCCATCTGGAACATCAGCCACTGGGTGATATGGGCTTTGTCCGTTGCGGTGGAGCCCAGAAATTTTCCAGACTTTTCAGCAAGATATAGCAAGATCGCCCCGCTTTCGAAAATCCCCACAGGGCCATCCGGACCGCTGGGGTCGATAATCGCCGGGATCTTGTTATTAGGGTTCAGCGACAGGAACGCATCGCTTTTGACATCCTCGTCTTTCAGCGTGACCAGATGCGGCTCATAGGCCAGACCCATCTCTTCCAGTGCGATGGATACCTTCACCCCGTTGGGTGTCGGAAAGGAATAAAGCTGGATGACCGAAGGGTCCTTGGCGGGCCAGCGTTGGGTGATGGGAAAGGCGGACAGATCGGTCATTGCAGGTGCATCCTTTGCAAAATCGGTGTTGATGACAGTTAGGGGGAAAAGATCGGAATAAAACCCATGGTTCTGTGGGCCAATCGGGGTAAGACTGTGCGCAGTTGCGCAGCGGGCGTCAGACCCGCGCGCCGGTTAACAGTAGTGGGGACTTACACATGATCAACGAATTCAAGGACTTCATCGCCAAGGGCAATGTCATGGACATGGCGGTGGGGATTATCATCGGGGCGGCCTTTACGGCCATTGTCACGTCGCTCGTGGGCGACCTGATCAACCCGATTATTGCACTGTTTACGGGCGGGATTGATTTCTCGGGCTGGTTCTATGTGCTGGGCGACGGTGAATGCGCATCGGTTGATGCCTGCGCCGAAGCGGGAATTTCCGTCTTTGCGATCGGTAACTTCCTAATGGCTGTGATCAACTTTCTGATCATTGCTTTCGTGGTCTTTATGCTGGTCAAGACGGTCAACCGGATCAAAGCCGCCGCCGAAAAGCCCGACGAGGTTGCGCCAGAGGTCCAAACCGGGCCATCGGAGCTTGATATCCTGATTGAGATCCGGGATGCGCTGGCCAAACAGGCCTGAAAATAGATGCTCAAAGGTCCGCCTAACCGGCGGACCTTTTTCGTTGAAAGGGGATTGGATATGAGAATCAACGTTCTGACCGTATCACTCTTGGCGATGGCTGTGACCGGTTGTGACATGGACCCGCCCTATAGCCCACTAGAGGCGTCCGGGCTTGTCAGTGTGCGACCTTATCCGATGCCTGCGGATGTCTGCCAGGTTATCGGTGAAAATGAACTGACGGTTGAATATCTCGATGATGCGGCCATCCTGATTGGCTGCCCGGCGGTTGAAACTGGCGCGATTGCCGATCGGCTGGCCGAAGGGGCCATGCAAATCACGCAAGTTGGCGAATGGGTGCTGTTCTCACAGCCGTTGCGCTGACGGCTCCGCTGGTAAGATGGGTTTCAACCCATCACGCCTTCAGGGCAAGACTGGGCGAAATCACGTCGATTCCCAGCGCCTTGCCGACCGCATAATAGGTCAACTGCCCCGCATGCACGTTCAGACCGTTCAGCAGATGCGGATCGTCCTCGCAGGCCTGCCGCCAGCCCTTGTCAGCCAGTGACAGCATGAACGGCATGGTCGCATTGCCCAGCGCAATGGTCGAGGTCCGGGCGACGGCCCCGGGCATGTTGGCCACGCAGTAGTGCATGATACAATCCACATCATAGATCGGGTCCTGATGCGTGGTCGCCTTTGACGTCTCGAAACAGCCGCCCTGATCAATAGCCACATCCACAAGGGCCGCGCCGGGTTTCAGTTCCGACAGCTGCGCCCTGGAAATCAGCTTGGGTGCGGCCGCCCCCGGGATCAGCACCGCGCCGACGATCATGTCAGCGGCGCGCGCCAGCTCAATCGTGTTGCCCGCGCTGGCATAAGAGGTTTTAAACACACCGCCGAAGACATCGTCCAGATAACGCAAGCGTGGCAAGGACCGGTCCAGCACCGTCACATCCGCGCCCATGCCGGCGGCAATCCGGGCCGCATGCGTGCCCACCACACCACCGCCAATCACCACGACGCGAGCAGGACCGACCCCTGGCACGCCACCCATCAAAACACCGCGCCCGCCATTGGCCTTTTGCAGGGTCCATGCACCCACCTGCGGGGCCAGCCGCCCTGCGACCTCTGACATGGGCGCCAATAGCGGCAGACCGCCGCGATCATCCGTCACAGTCTCATAGGCGATGCAGGTCGCCCCGCTTTTCATCAGATCCTTCGTCTGTTCGGGGTCGGGGGCAAGATGCAGATAGGTGAACAAAATCTGACCGTCGCGCAGCATTTTCCGCTCAACCGGCTGCGGTTCTTTCACTTTTACAACCATATCGGCGATTTCGAAGATTTCAGGGGCGGTCCCGACAATGGTGGCACCGGCCGCCACGTAATCTTCATCAGGAAAGCCTGCGCCTGCCCCTGCGCCGGTTTCGACGCTGACTTGGTGTCCGTGGCTCACCGCCTCTCGCGCGGCGTTTGGTGTCAGTCCGACGCGAAATTCCTGTGGTTTGATCTCTTTAGGGCATCCAATATGCATGTCCGGTCTCCTCCCGATCTTCATCTGCGAGATTTGCCCGAATGCGGCGCAATTGTACCGGCATTTCTCTTGGATGATGGCGATAACAGCGATAGGAATGTGCGGCAAACCAACAAATCATCGAAGGATCGTGCGGCAAATGGAACTCGACAGTATCGACCGGCGAATCCTTGAGGTTCTGCAGAAGAAAGGGCGGATGTCCAATGCAGAGCTGTCCGAGGTCGCGAACCTATCTCCATCGGCCTGTCACCGGCGGGTGCAACGGCTTGAGAAAGAAGGCTATATTCGTGACTACGTGGCCCTCCTCAACCCGCGCAAGGTGGGGCGACCGACCACTGTCTTCGTCGAAATCACGCTGAGCGGTCAGGCGGACGAGGTTCTGGATGCGTTCGAAAGGGCGGTCGCACTGGTGCCGGATGTGCTGGAATGTCACCTGATGGCTGGTACGGCGGATTATCTGCTGAAAGTAGTAGCCGGCGACACCGAGGATTTCGCCCGTATCCACCGCCGCTATCTGGCAACCCTGCCTGGGGTGGCGCAGATGCAATCGTCCTTTGCGCTGCGAACGGTGCGGCAGACGACGGCGCTGCCGGTTTGACCACCGTTCGGCAAAAAACCGCACAAATGCGCAGCAAATCTAAACCATTGACCAGTATGGTGCCGAATTCTTCGTGCTTTGGTCACAATTTGGCCATGTCACGTCGCAACCAGTGATTATCGGTGATTTTCGCGCAAATCCCTCCAGGCAAGGACGGAGTTACATGACCTATCAGTTGATTGAGGCCAATTTTGACGGGCGGGTTCAAAACCTTAAATGGGGTGATGATGAATTGGGTCGTGCAAGTAACGAGATCACCTGGTCGTTGTCGCTGGCGGGACTTGATTTCGATGGAATGGACTATTCGATCAGCCAATTCGAACAGGCCACTCAAGCGGCATTTGACGCATGGGCCGCAGTTGCCAATCTGACCTTTCGCATGGTGACTGGTGACGCTGACATCGACGTCGTCACGGCCACCGAGGCTGAGGAGCCCCGCCTGGCCGGTGGTACAGTCGGTCTGGCGCGTTACAGTTTCTCTAGCGGGGATGATCGGTTCAACGACGTCGCTGAACTCGTTGCAGCGACGGTTTACATGGACCTCGCCGTCACCTGGAGCCCTTTTGGTGGCAGCGATACCAACCCCAACGATGCTGATGGCGATCTGAGTTTCTTTGGTGTGGTTCTGCACGAAATCGGCCATGCGCTGGGCCTCGAACATGTGAATGACACGTCTGAGATCATGAACCCGTCCATCTCGACAAACTCGCTTGGTGACGGCGACATCACCGGTATTCAGGCGCTTTATGGGGTTCGCAACTATGGGACATCCGGGGTCGATAACATCGATCTGAGCGATGGTATGACTGGTGTCGTTATCAGGGCGCTTGCGGGTAACGATATTGTATCGGCGAGCCAGGGCAATGACCAAATCTTTGGCGGTTTGGGCGATGACACGCTGTCGGGCAATGACGGTGACGATTTCATCGTTGATGTCTTTGGGACCAATACGCTTGTCGGTGGGAATGACAACGACACGTTGATCGGCGGTGTCGGGCAGACGACCGCAAACGGAGAGTCTGGCAATGACATCGTGATTGGCGGTATCGGGAACGACATCATTGATGGTGGTGCTGGCAATGACATCCTGCGTGGCGATCCCGGCGGCAGCTTTATCTTCGGAAACGACCGCCTGACGGCAGGTGCGGGCGACGACATCCTCGAAGGCGGTGGCGGTGCCGATACATTCATCTTTGTCCGTAATGGCGGCGACAACACAATTGGCGAATTCCGGATTTCCGGCGACAGTGCTATTGTGACCGGTAGCGACTATCAGGTGGGGATTGACGAGGTTGATCTGACTGACTTTGGCTTCGTCAACTTCTCCGACGTGCAGGCTAATCTTCGGACCGACGGCAGCAACGCGATCTTCGAAGACCAGAACACGATTATCACCTTTATCGGCATCACGGCTGGGCAGCTGACAACAGAGGACTTCCTGCTATGACTTTCCCTTTGCTGAAAACGGGCACGGGCCTCATGGCCGCCATGCTGCTAGGTGCTTGTGGCAGTGGTGGCGGGGATGATACCGTGGTTGATCCGACCGTCGAAGTGACCGACCCTGCCTATACAGCGTTGAGCGATCGCACATCGACCGAAACGCGCACTCTCACCTTCATTTTTCTGGAAAACGGTGATCTTGACGATGAAAACGGCAGTGTCTTCAGCTACGCTGACGGGACCATTTCTGGGGGTGCTCTGGGCGGGTTTGGTATTGATGATGCCGAATTTACCAATCCTGCCAACGGAGAATTCACCCGCATCCTGACCACATCAAGCAGCGGAAATCTCTTTGGGGTTGTGGGTATCGGAACAGAAAGCGCTGATCGACCGGACAGCGGAACAGTAAACTATAATGAAGGTTGGATTGGCGTTACGGCAACAGCCGATAGCAAAGTATATGTTCTTGAAGGCGATGCGAGCCTTACTGCGGACTTCGACACGGGTGAAGTCAGTGCGACCTTCGCAGGGTTTTCGGGGACCGATGAGCTTGATCAGACTGTGAACAATGCTGGCACATTGACCGTCACCGGGGCGCCAATTGTTGGGCTTGGCGGATTTTTTGAAGAAGGCACCGTTGCTGGTACGGGCATATTTGCAGACATTGATCCAGATCTGAACAACACAGAGTTTTTTGGCGCTTTTTATGGTCCTGATGCAGACGAGGTTGGCGGCGTTATCGATGTGGATACCGGGCCGGTCACAGTCAGTGGAGCCTTTCAGGCCGACTAGCCGCCTTCTTGACGCTCACTATCTTCCCGCTCTAACCCATAAGGCTTCGCCAGGTTCCAGACATGCTCTGGCACCATGTTCTTCATCTTTGCCGGTTCCGCCCGGCGCAGATGTAGGACGGTTTCAGCCGCCTTCATCTCGACCCGCGCGCGGGCGAATTCTAGCCCCCGTGGTCCGATCCACGGCATCAGCCAGCCCATGATCCCGCGTAGCCAGTCTGGCATCCGGCGTAGCGGCAATCCGCCTGCGGCCAGCCGCGTGTTTTCGACAAACCCTTTCACCGATCCGGCCCGTTTGCCCCATGATCCGGGTGGTTCCAGCGTCACCTCGCAATCCAAAGCGGCCAGCATCTCGGCCCCCCGCGCATTGCGGACGATCAGCCATTGTTCCCCTTCGCCAGCCATATAGCCCACTGTGATATCGGCGAGCCGGTTGGTGTAATCCACGCAGGTGCGGCAGGTCAGCGGAAAGAAATCGTCAGGCAGATCGCTGATGGGAAGCTTCAGGAACGGGATCAGGCGCTGTGTGCCATCGGCGAAACGCAGTTCCACGTGATAATCTGCCCGAAACTCCAGATAGGTCACTATCTCTGGCGCATCGGTCAGCAGGGCCAGAAAATCATGGAAATTCTCGGTCGTCGTGTTGTCGGAACACGGCGTACCGATGACATAAATCCGGTCAAATCCCAGTTCGGCTTCCAGCGCGCGCAGGGCGTAGATCTGGCAGGGGATACCGATGACGGCGATGCGTGTGTGGCCTGCGTCCCGCGCCGGTTCGAGCAGTGCGAGCAGAGGGGCATAGCCCATCCGCATGCCGCGCGCCTCGGCCATATCGGCGGGGTCTGTGATGATGGCGGGGTGCGGTCGCCAGCGATCCACCGGGTCCGGCACCATGGTCAGCACCGCATCCACCGCGCCCATTTCCAGCAACCTTTCGGCCAGTCGCGTGGTCAACCCGGTCCATTGTGCGCCTTTCCGGGCTGGGCGCAGGGCAGCGCGATACATCACCTGTGTGACGCCAAAGAACCGTTCATCGTCTTGATCGGTTGCGGCGCGACCATGCACCAGCGTTTCCAGCGTAGGATAGTCTGGTCTGATGAACTGGCAGGCCTTGCCACAGGCCGCCGGGTCCGCCATGCGCGACACCCCGCAATCGGTGCAAAGGCCGCGTGGCGCCGGATCTGCAAAAGACGGGGTGGTGATCATGCCCGCAGCCTAGTCGCTATGACGGGGGTGTCTAGAACCCAATCTGCCGCTGGGGGTCGACGAGTGCTGCAACCACGCTCATCGCCGCAAGGGCAGAGCTGCGCGGGTTGTCCGGCAGGCTGTTGCCAGCGATTGTGAACTGCATATCACCAAAATCACCACTGGCGCTGATCTGGTGGATGTTGGTGGTCACGCTAGGATCGGCGATCAGCTCTACTTTTGTCCTGTCCAGCCCAATTCCGGCGAGCGCCACCGCTGCCGCCACATTGGCGTTCTTGGGGTAGGCCAGCGCGGCCTCGCGAGCGGACCCTTTGAAATGTACGGCGGCCTCTGTGATTGCATCAAGATCGAGCGTCCTTTCTGCAGGCGAACCGCGCCAACCGTCGGGTGGTTTGCGTCCGGTGTAGGTCACCTGATCGAGCTGCCCCACCGTAGCCGCCCGCAATGCATCAAGCCCGCCAATGGCGCCAGTGGCGAGCGACAGGCGCGCGCCACCAGCCTGCGCCGCTGCCAACAACCGGTCATGCAGATCAGCGTCTGCCAGCGCGCCCAGCGATACGGTCAGCACATCGATGCCGCGTGCCAGGGCGGCGGGTCGATGGGCTGCCAACGCCGCATGGCCGCCACAATCGACGATCAGATCAACCGCCCCCGGCAGATCACCAACGCACGAGATGCTTGGCGGTGACCCCGCCATCTCCTTGCCCGGTCGGACGATCTGGGCGATCTCTGAAATCCCGTGCCGCTTGATGTGCGCCCGGACATAGCTTGCGATAGCCCCTTGACCGATGATTGCGATTTTCATGATGGTTTTACCCTGTCTACCCGCGCGGGGCCGCAGCCCGGCGCAGGCGATCATTGATGGCGCGCCCCAATCCGTGGTCGGGGATGGGTGAAACGGCAATCCGCTTTGCACCCATCGCGTCCAACCGGTGCAGACAGTCAAACAGCCGCGCCGCAGCCTCGGTCAGATCGCCCGAGGGGGACAGGTTCAGCGGTGCATCGACCGGGCCAAAACCCAACAGGACCTCGTCCGGAGCCGCCTTTTCGGCATTGAGCCGCACCGTACCGGTGGGCGCGTAATGCGAAACGAGTTGGCCGGGTGCCTGCGGCGTTGCGGGGTCCGTCGCCACTGCCAATGGCTGACCCAGACACGCCTCTAGGGCCTCGGTCGGTATCCCACCTGCGCGCAGCAGCGTCGGTAATCCGACGCAGCTGACAATCGTGGATTCGACACCCACACCACATGGTCCGCCATCAACCAACCCGTTGATCTTATTGCCAAGCCCGGCCTTGACGTGTGCTGCTGTCGTTGGGCTGACCCGCCCTGACGGGTTCGCGGAGGGGGCCGCTATCGGCCCGTCAAAGGCCTGAAGCAGCCCCTGGGCGACGGGATGATCCGGTACGCGTACCGCCAGTGTATCAAGGCCCGCCGTGACCAGTTTGGAGATGCCTGCATCGGCCTTTAGCGGCAGCACAAGCGTCAATGCACCGGGCCAGAATGCTCCGGCCAACCGCCGTGCATCATCGTTGAACCGGCAGAGGTTTTCTGCGGCCGAAAGGTCAGGCAAATGCACGATGAGCGGGTTGAAACTGGGGCGCCCCTTGGCGGCGAAGATGGCTGCGACGGCGGTGTCATCGCGGGCATCCGCCCCCAGCCCATAGACCGTTTCGGTTGGGAACGACACCAAGCCACCGCGCGCCAGAATGGCGGCGGCTTGCGCCAACCCGACCGGATCGGGGCCAAATGTCTGTAAGGTCGCATTGGTCATGACGTGGCGTTTTGCTAGATGGGTGTGGGGCTGTCAGGTAGGTTAGAATGGAATTGAAGATGCATAACTGTGGCGTCCTCCTTTGCCAAGTCACAGCATAAACCGGAGAGAAAACAATGCCTTATCGCGCCCCTGTCAGCGATTTCCGCTTTCTGATGGACCATGTCGTCGGCTTTTCCGATGTGGCGGCGACCGAACGGTTCGCCGAAGCCACCCCCGATATGGTCGACGCGATCCTGACGGAGGCGGCGAAAATGTGCGAAGAAATCCTCGCCCCGCTGAACCGTAACGGTGATCTGCACCCGGCGCATCTGGAAAACGGCGTTGTGCGCACCTCGCCCGGATTTACCGATGGCTATAAGGCGATTGCCGAGGGTGGCTGGATTGGCATGTCGGCTGACCCAGAAAACGGAGGTATGGGTCTGCCAATGACATTGACAACGACGGTCAATGAAATGATGTCGTCAGCCTGTTTGGCGCTGCAACTGAACCCCCTGATGACCCAAGGCCAGATCGAGGCGCTGGAGCATCATGCATCCGATGCGATCAAGGAAACCTATCTGCCCAAGCTGATTTCGGGCGAATGGTGCGGCACGATGAACCTGACCGAACCGCAGGCCGGGTCTGACGTGGGCGCGCTGCGATCCAAGGCCGAGCCGAATGGCGATGGCAGCTATGCGATCACCGGCCAGAAGATCTATATCAGCTGGGCCGATAATGATTTCACGGAAAACGTCTGCCATCTGGTGCTGGCGCGCCTGCCGGACGGTGTGCCGGGAACAAAGGGGATCAGTCTGTTCATGGTGCCCAAATTCATCCCCGATGCCGATGGCAATCCCGGCAAACAGAACGACCTACGGGTGGTGAGCCTTGAGCATAAGATGGGCCTGCACGGATCGCCTACCGCTGTCATGGAATACTCTGGTGCGACTGGCTGGCTCGTCGGCCCAGAGCACGGCGGCATGGCCGCGATGTTCACGATGATGAACAATGCCCGCCTTGGCGTTGGCGTTCAGGGTATCGGCGCGGCCGAAGGCGCGCTGCAGCACGCGCTGGCCTATGCGCAAGAGCGGAAACAAGGCAAGGCCCCCGGCACCGGTACGATTATCGAACATGCTGATGTGCGCCGGATGCTGACCACGATGAAGGCCGATATCTACGCCGCTCGTGCCGTCGCCCTGCTGAACGCGGTTGCCATCGATATGGCGCTGGCGACCGGAGATGCAGGGTGGAAGGCGCGCGCTGCCTTCCTGACACCCATCGGCAAGGCCTTTGGCACAGATGTGGGCATTGAAGCGTCCAGCACAGGTGTGCAGGTCCATGGCGGCATGGGCTTTATCGAGGAAACAGGCGCTGCCCAGTATTCCCGCGATGTGCGTGTGACGGCGATCTACGAAGGCACCAACGGCATTCAGGCAATGGACCTGGTGGCCCGTAAACTGATGGACGGGGGCGAGGCCGCGTTCCGTCTGCTGGAAGAAATCCAGCAAGGGGCCGAAGCCGCCAAGGCGACATGCCCCGAACTGGCCGAGGCTGTATGGGATGCGGCTGAGTCCCTGCGCGAGACGACCGAATGGCTGGTCGAACAGGGCGATCTGAACCAGCGTTTTGCGGGCGCGGTGCCTTACCTGCGCGCCTTTGCCCGTGTGCTGGGCGGGCATGTGCATCTGGCCTCTGCGCTGGCTGGCGATGAGGCACGCGAAAAACTCGCCACCTTCTATATCAAGCGCCTGCTGCCGGAGCATATCGGCCTGCTGGCGCATGTGCGTGAAGGTGCGGACGATCTGATGGCGATCACGCCGGAAGAACTGGCCGCCTGATGGCTGACGGCGCAAGCGGTATCCGTTATCCCTTTGCGGAGCCGCCTGGCGAAGGCGACGCAATCCAGATCGCCGACGGCGTGTTCTGGATGCGCCTGCCGCTGCCGATGGCGCTGGATCATGTGAATGTCTATGCGCTGGATGATGGCGACGGCTGGACAGTGATCGACACCGGTTTTGCGTCCAAGCGCAGCCGCGCGATCTGGAACACGTTGCTGGATGGCCCCTTGGTTGGCAAACCGGTGACCCGCCTGATCGTGACCCATCACCATCCTGACCACGTAGGACTGGCAGGTTGGTTCATCACCAAAGGCGCCGACCTACATATGCCCCGCACTGGCTGGCTGATGGCGCGGATGCTGACGATGGACCTGCAGGAACGGGCTACGTCAGAGACGCTGGATTTTTACAGGCGCGCTGGCATGGACGAGGCTGAATTCGAGAAACGCAAGACTGATCGCCCTTTCAATTTCGCGGATTGTGTCGTGCCGCTGCCTGTTGGTTATGCCCGGCTGAAAGAGGGTGAGACCATCACGATGGGCGGGCGTATCTGGGATATTCGGATGGGTGACGGGCATGCGCCGGAACACGCAACCTTCTGGAGCCGGGATGATAATCTGGTCATTGGCGGCGATCAGTTGCTGCCGTCAATCAGCGCCAATCTGGGCGTCTACCCGACAGAGCCGGAGGCTGATCCGGTGACCGATTGGATCGCGTCTTGCGAACGTCTGGCTCCTTTTGCCCGCGACGATCAATTGGTGCTGGGTGGGCACAAGCTGCCTTTTACCGGCTTGCCACTGCGGATCAGTCAGATGATCGAAAACCATCATGGGGCATTGGCGCGGCTGCTGGATCACCTGACTGAACCGCGAACGGCGGGTGAATGCTTTGCCCCGCTTTTCAAGCGCAGTATTGGATCGGGTGAATACGGACTGGCCCTGGTTGAGGCGGTGGCGCATCTGAACCATTTGCATCAGACAGGGAAGGCCGTTCGGGAGCTGACGGATCAAGGGGCCTGGGTCTATCGTGCCATCTAGGACACGTTGGTATCAACCAGTCCGAAGAACGCGCCAGCCGGGTCTGACATCACGACCAGTTCGCCCATATGCGGAATAACTTCGGGGTGGACCTGAATGATGCCGCCGGCGCGCCGCGCCCGCTCTGTATCGCCGCCAACACTGGATGATCGAAAATAGGGGATCCAGCGCGGCGGATGGATGTCCACATCGCTGTTGCGCAGGAACAGGCGAGGCGTGGACCGGTCGCGGAGCATGATGCCTGTGTCTGTCGGGACGGCCTGCAGATCAAGGGCGGCGGCATAGAAATCCGCCGCGTCTATCGCGCCCGGACCCCAGAACTCTGCCATGCAGGGATCACCATATTGGTCATGTGCAGGGACATCCTGGTCCAGGGCAATGAGCGCGAAGGGATAGCCGCGATTGTCGAGCGCGTTCAGCAACAAGCCCAGATCACCAAGGCGGTGAATGCCTTGACCGACGTCGCCGCCACCGGCGATGATTGCCTTTTCAGCCTTCTCTAGGTCGCCCGAAAACCATAGGTTCCAACGCGGTGCGGCAAACGATCCCATCGCCATGAACTGATTGCCAAAGAGGCGCTTGCGGTTGACGATATTGGGCATCGCGCCCCACGGCGGAACGTGCAGAGGGCGCGACCACCACCCGAAAACTGTTTCATAAAATGCGATCCCGGCCTGGACCCGCTGGGCGTTCAGCTCAAGCCAGATGGGCCGTCCGGGACGGATCTGCTGTGTCATTGGTACGCTTCCCCAGGGTCAACCCCATCACCGGTTCTAACCCGGCTTGGGTGATGGTGCAAAGCGTATCGTCAGGTACCGCTGTCCAACGCGATGCCACACCGCAGAGCGGTTCTGACGCCAGCGCGCGCCCGCCATTGTCCAGCACACCAGATACATAAAGTGTCGGACTGATGCCATTAGAGCCGTGCCGAAAGGCATAGAGCGTTTGCCCGTCAGAAAAGACGCAGGTCAGTTTGATGGGACCCTGATCAGTGGTCGGGCCAATATCGGCGAGGGTTTGTTGCACTGCCGATGCCGGGTCATTCTCCAGCCCGTGATGCAGCAATGTCAAAAATATCATCTCGCTATCTGTGGTGCCGCGCCGCAAATCGAACAGATGGTCGGGCAGGGCCGCCATCACCCGCCGCTTGATTGCCCCGAAATGTGGGATCTGCCCGTTATGGCAGAACGACCAGTTCTTGTAAGTGAAGGGGTGACAGTTGGTTCGGCTGGTTTCGCCCACCGTCGATGCCCTGATATGGGCGATGAAATGGTGTGAGCGGACCATCCGGCACAGGTTGGTCAGGTTGTCATCCGCCCAAGCGGGCAGCACGTCGCGATAAAGCCCCGGTTCCGGGTTGTCGCCATACCAACTGATCCCGAAGCCGTCGCCATTGACCGCCAACTTCGCCTCGGTCGCGTGTTGGCTTTGCGTCAGAAGCGAATGGTTCGGCCGGACGACGATGTTTTCAAGCGGGATCGCGGGGCCGGTATAGGCAGCAATACGGCACATTCAGTGGCGGGCCATGATCCGGGCATGCAACCGCTTGAGGATGCGGCTGGCCGTGGTTTCACAGAGCGCGGGAATGACCGCATGGATCAGGGCCGCAATCGCCGCCACTCCAAGCCAGAACGAAAATCCGAAGGCAAAGCGCATATGCCCGAAATAGGTTTCGTTCACCGTCGCCGGGTGATCAAGAAAGATCGCGGCAATTGGGTTGCGGCGGCTGGTGCTGTGGCTTGCGTCGGACATTGGTAGTTCCTTTGGCTGACCTTCGGTGCAGACTATGCGAAAGGTAGAGTCAAGCGATCCCAAATATGATTGCGCGATCACCAAATATTGGGATACGGTCCCAACAATGACCGGAAGAATAGATACTATAGACCGCGCGATCCTGCGCTTGCTGCAAAATGACGCCACGCTTTCGGTGGATGATGTCAGCAGCATGGTCAACCTGTCGCGCAATGCCTGCTGGCGCCGGATCAAGGCGCTGGAACAGGCGGGGGTGATTACGGGCCGCGTCGCGCTTGTGAACCCGGCCAGCGTGGGTGTGCCGCTGACGGCAATGGTTCTGATCCGCACCAACGCCCATGACGCCAAATGGATGGATCAGTTCCAGACAGCTCTGCGCGCGCTGCCGGAGGTGGTGGGCGCCTATCGCATGACCGGCGATCTCGATTACGTGCTGCGGGTGCGGGTTGCCGATGTGCCGGCCTATGATGCGTTCTATAAACGGCTGACATCACGGATTTCTGTCTCGGATATCTCTGCCAGTTTCGTTATGGAGGAGATCAAGGAAACAACGGCGGTGCCCCTATGACCCAGACGACCATGAGTATCGACACCTCGGCAGAGCTGCTGGAAAATGACATTCTGCCCAAGATGAAAGAGGTGCATACCGATCCTAATGTCGGCTGCCCGTCTGACAAGGAACTGCCCAAGGCGCTGGTGGAATCCACGGCCAAGAAAAGCCCGGCGCAATGGGCCTATGAACGAATCATCATGTATATTCAGAATTTCGAACAGCAGTTGGACAATGACCACGAGGTAGGCATGGGGCTGGCCGGGGGGAATGTTGGCGTGATCCGGATCGAAGGGCTGGGCTATTATGATCCGGACATCGTAACCTATTACGGCACGAACGAAATTGGGGCAAAAACCCAGCTGATCCAGCATGTCAGCCAGTTGAATGTCACCCTTGTAGCGAGCCCCAAACACATTGATCAGCCAGAACCGAACCGGATCGGTTTCCGCCTGGCCGAGGCGCTTGAGCGATCCGAGAATGTGACGACCTGACCGGGTGACAGCCCGTTTTTTATCGGCTATGCGGTGACCAAGCAGAATTACGAAGGGGCCGAAAGATGGCTGACAATTACAAACCGGGTGAAATGGATATCAGCGTTCAGGAAAAGACCTTTGCCGGCTTTATCAGCATGGTCACCAAGGGCGCGATCATCTGCATTCTGGTGTTGATCTTTATCGCTCTGGTCAACGCCTAGGCCTTTATGAAACGGCGTCAGTTCCTGATCGGCTTGCCGCTGGCCGTGTCTGCGTGCACCGCGCAAGAGGTGTGGGCCCCTGACGATGTGATTGCCCGCGCCATCCATCGTGGCACCGGGCCGAAATCCCTGACGCTTTACACCATGAAGAATACAGGGTCCGATAATGGGGCCCATTCGGCGCTGATGATCGACGCCAGCCAACGGGTCATGTTCGACCCGGCTGGATCGTGGAAACAGGCCCGGATGCCGGAACGCAATGACGTGCTGTTTGGTGTGACCCCGGAGCTGGAACAGTATTATGTCAGCTTTCATGCCCGCGTCACCTATTACGTGATAGGCCAGCAGATCGAGGTGTCGCCAGAGGTTGCTGAGCGCGCATTGATCCTTGCCCTGTCGAACGGCCCGGTGGCGCAGGCTAATTGTACCCGAGCCACGTCGCGCCTGATCGGGCAGCTTCCGGGGTTTGAAAGCATTCGCCAGACATGGTTTCCCAACAAACTGTCGGACGATTTTGCAAAGCTTCCCGGGGTCACGACTCGCGAATATCGCGAGGCCGATGCCGACGACAAAAGCATTGCCGCCCGCGAAATCGACGCAGCCCTCAGAGCAGGGCAGTAACGCCCAACCCGGCATAGAGCGTGACTGCGCCCCCAATGATCCCCCACAGCACATTGCGCGTCCACAGGCCGATGGCGAGGGTCGCGATGGCGGCGATCATGCGCACCAGATCTGGCTGACCTCCGGTTGCGGCAGGCCAAAGCACCAGTGGTGCCACCATCCCCGGCAAAACGGCGACCGGCGTAAACCGCAACAGTCGCAAGATGATGGGTGGCATGGGGCGATCCCCGATCAGCCCCAGAAACGAAAATCGGATCAGGAACGTACCCACGGCCAGAACGGCGATAACTCCCCAGATTTCGGCAGTCGAATAGGTCATGCGCGTCGTTCCATCCATGTCTCGACAGCGGCCCCGGTGACCATGGCGGCCAGCGCTGCGATCAGCAGGCCGGTGCCGGACGGCAGGTTGATCAGGGAAAGCGCTACAATGATTGACACTGCTGCTGCGGCGACATGCGCCAGCGATTTCATCATTGGCCCGACCATGGCCAGAAATGTGATCGGCAGGATGAAATCCAGCGCCCAAGCCTCTGGAATGGCCTCGCCCGCGTAGATCCCGACAAGGGTCATGCCGTACCAAAGTGGGGTGATTGGCGTCGCGACCCCGACAAAATACTGGAACCGCTCTGCCACAGTCATTTCCGGCCGCGCCTCGTACCGGGTGATGCTAGTAATATAGGTCTGGTCGAAGTTCAAATAGGATACCAGCGCCCTTTGCCACAAGGGCGCCGCCCCCAGATGTGGCACGAGCGATGCCGAATACATCGCCATGCGCAGGTTCACCGCCAGTGCCGCCAGCAGTACAAAGATGATGCCTGCGTTTTCCATCATCATCTGCAATGCCGCGAACTGGGCTGCACCAGCGATGACCAGCACCGTAAAGCCCATCGCCTGTGCCAAGGTCAGCCCGGCATCGGTGGCCACCACCCCGAACAACGTCGAAAACGGGATCACGACAAAAATGAACGGCCACCCATCGCGCACACCGGCAAGATAGGCGTTTTTGGCTGGTGCTTTGGCGGTGGAAACTGACATCTGATTGCCCTAGCTTGGCAGCGTTGCGACAGGCTTAACCGGGCAGGCAGGGAATGACAATTGGCGCGTCTTGGTGACATTTCTGATTATCTGATCGCCCCGGAACCGGGGGCGGCCCGGCTGACCCGCGCTGTCACGGGGACCGACCAGAACGGGCAGGCGGTTGACCTGAACGTGGTTGAGGAGCGACCGCTGACCATCTTTCTGAACGGCCAAGAGATTGTGACCGCCATGACGATTGGCGATTATCCCGAATACCTTGCCCTCGGGTTTCTGCGCAATCAGGGCATGTTGCGCGACGGTGAGGTGATCAAGGGCGTCGATTACGACGAAGAACTGGAAACGGTGGTGGTGCGGACCGAAGGCACCACGACCTTTGAGGACAAGCTGAAGAAAAAGACCCGCACCAGCGGCTGCGCGGTTGGCACCGTTTTTGGCGATATGATGGAAGGGTTGGAGGGTGTTGTGCTGCCTGATGTGCAGGTGAAGACTTCCGACCTCTATGCGCTCGCCGCGCAGATCAACCGCACCCCGTCGCTGTATCTCGAGGCGGGCGCCATCCATGGCACGGTGCTGTGTCAGGGCGCCCGCCCTTTGGTCTATATGGAGGATGTGGGACGGCATAACGCTGTGGACAAAATCGCCGGCTGGATGCTGTCCGAAAGGGTAAGTGCCGACGACAAGCTGCTTTATACAACCGGGCGGCTGACATCCGAAATGGTCATCAAGACAGCCCTGATGGGCATCCCGGTGCTGGCCTCGCGGTCGGGCTTCACAGCCTGGGGGGTCGAGATCGCCCAGCAGGTGGGCCTGACCCTGATCGGTCGGATGAAAGGGCAACGGTTCGTGTGCCTGGCCGGGGAGGAACGGCTGCTGCGTGATGCGGACCCGGCACAGGTGGCCGATGAGCCAAGGAAAAGCCGGCGGAAGGGGTCGGGATGAGTGAGAACGAGAGTGTCACGATCCGTTATGATGACGTCACCCAACCGGCCCGCGCTTTGGCGCGGATGCGCCGCTTCGGGCTTGGTTCACCTCGCGATCATCTAGCCGTCGAATTTCTGCGCGTGGCCTTTTTTCTCATTCCGCTGCTTTTGCTCTTTGCTGGAGTCATTTCACCGCGCGAGTTTATCGCGGTTTTTGCAGGGTACTTTTTTTTGCGCTGGTTTGAACGGTATTTGAAGCCCAGAATACTTGCTGCCACTGGACCCGTGGCTTTCAAACGCAGGAAAGCAAGCCCGCTGACAATTCAGCTGGACCCGCAGGGACTGAGATCAGAGTCCAATTTTGGCAGCTTGGTGCTTGGATGGGCAGATGTTCCGCCGCCCCGTGTGTTTCAGAATGGTGTCCTGATCCGAGTGTATGAGGAACAGTCGCTCGCTATCGACGCCGATTTTCTCCCGGGCGGGATGACACCGGTCGCATTGGCCGAGAAAATAAGGCGCTGGCAAGAGGTTGTGAGTGAATGAGGGAACCCCTTGGCGTCATTCTTGCCGGCGGTAAGGCGACTCGGATGGGAGGCGGTGACAAGGGGCGTTTGCGGTTAGGTGACCGGACGATCTTGTCTCATGTGATTGAGCGATTGGAACCGCAAGTGGCGGGCCTTGCGTTGAATGCCAACGGTGATCCGGACCGTTTTGCTGATATGGGCCTGCCCGTGATCGCCGACAGCATTGACGGATTTGCTGGGCCTTTATCCGGTGTGCTGGCGGGGCTGGACTGGGCCGCAACGCAAGGGGCCAGCCTTATCGTGACGGCCGCAGCAGACACCCCATTTTTCCCCTGTGATCTGGTTCCCCGTTTGATGCTGGCAGCTGAACAGGCTGGGGCTGACATGGCCCTTGCCGCCACGCCGGGCGGGCGGCATCCAACCTTTGGTCTTTGGCCTGTGGCGTTGCGCGACGATTTGCGGGCCGCGTTGCAAGGCGGATTGCGCAAGGTGGTGCGGTGGACCGACAGGCATGGTTGTGGCATGGCTGAATTTCCTGACGACGCCGCCTTTTTCAACGTCAACACGCCGGACGATCTGGCCACAGCCGAGGCGATGTTATGAGGATTTATGGCGTTGTCGGCTACAAGAACGCAGGCAAGACTGGCCTGATGGAACGGTTGGTGACCGAGATCACAGGCCGTGGTTTCAGCGTTTCGACCCTGAAGCATGCCCATCATACCTTTGATGTCGATCAGCCCGGCAAGGACAGTTACCGTCACCGCATTGCCGGCGCGCAGCAGGTGCTGCTGGCATCGCGCGCGCGGTGGGCGTTAATGACGGAAATCCAGGATGCAGAGGAACCGCCGCTGGCCGATCTGCTGACCCGTCTTGATCCCGTCGACCTTGTGCTGGTCGAAGGCTACAAGCGGGATGGCCATCCCAAGGTTGAGGCGCATCGCTCTGAAACCGGCAATCCGCTGATTGCCCGCGATGACCAGACAGTGCGCGCGGTGGCCAGCGATACCGCGCTTGATCTTCATCGGCCGGTGTTTGACCTGAACGATACGACGGCGATCGCCGATTTCATCCTGTCAGAGGTCGGCTTGTGAGATTCGACCGCGTCATCATGGTGGACTGGTCCGGCGGCAATGATCGCGGCCCGCGCGCCGTGAAAGACGCGATCTGGGCCTGCATCGCTGCGCATGGAGCGGCCGAGGCACCGGTCTATCTGCGTAACCGGCAACTGGCCGAGGCGTGGATCATCGACACGCTGACCGGTCTGCGTGCCGCTGGGCATCGGGTGCTGGTCGGGTTCGATCTGTGCTTTGCCTATCCTAAGGGCTTTGCCACGCAGTTGATCGGGTCCGAGGATACGCTGGCGCTTTGGGATTGGTTTGAGGAACAGGTGCAGGATAGCCCAACGGCCAATAACCGGTTCGATCTGGCCGCCGAGATCAACGCCCGCTTTCCCGGTACTGGCCCGTTCTGGTTCAACGGGCTGCAACGTGACATCGCAAATCTGCCGCGCAAGGGGCGTAATCGGTCAGGGCATGGCCTGCCCGAAAAACGCGCGGCGGATCTGGCGATCCCCGGCAGCTTTTCACCTTGGCAACTGGCCGGTGCCGGTGCTGTCGGTGGGCAGGTCATCATGGGTCTGCCGGTGCTGTCGCGCCTGCGCAGGGCCTTCGGCGCGGATCTGTGCGTTTGGCCTTTCGAAGCCCCGGATGCGCAGATCGTCCTAGCGGAAACCTATTTCTCGCTCCTGCCCGATCTGGTTGCCGCTGATCCTCATACGATCCGTGATGCATCGCAGACATCGCTGTTTGCGCGCGCCTTTTCTGCACTGCCGCCTGACCAGATGGCCCGGCTGATGGCGGTGGATGCAACCCCCGAGGGCTGGGTGCTAGGCGCAGGCGAGGCGGAGACGCTGCGCGCCGCCGTGGCTTTACAACCGCCGCCCTTGCGCAACGATTGCTTTGCGATGCCGCAAGGGGCGCATTGGACACCGGTGGATGAGGCACTGGCGCACCTGAAGGCGCAGCTGTCTGTCGTTACAGGGGTTGAGACGCGGCCAGTTGCCAAGGCGGCGGGGTTGTTTTTGGCCGAGGATGTCCGGGCTGCGCGATCCCATCCACCCGCTCCGAACTCTGCGGTGGACGGCTACGGGTTTGCCGGACTGGCGCCGGAGGGTGTGAACCAACTGCCTTTGGTGGCGGGGCGTGCGGCTGCGGGGCGGCCTTATGACCACGCTGTGCCCGCGGGCTATGCGATCCGCATCCTGACCGGTGCGAACCTGCCGGATGGGGTGGATACGGTCATCCTGCAGGAAGACGTGACCGCGACCGATGCGCAGATCGCCTTTCACGGCCCGTTGAAGAAGGGGGCGAACGCGCGTGATGCAGGCGAGGATATGGTTGCGGGTGACGTGATCATGCACGCCGGACGTCGTCTGACGCCCGCTGATCTGGCCACCATGACGGCGGCCGGGGTTGGGCAGATTAAGGTCCGTAAACCCTTGCGTGTCGGCATTCTGTCCACCGGAGATGAGTTGCGCGAGCCCGGGGATGCCGCAGGTCCAGGCCAGATATTTGACGCCAACCGCCCGATGCTTTGCGCGGTCGCGGCGGCATGGGGCTATAATGTGGTTGATCTGGGCCGCGCGCCGGATGACAGGTCCAAACTGCGCGGCATTCTGGACGATGCTGCCGGACGCTGTGATGTGATCCTGACATCCGGCGGGGCCTCTGCGGGGGACGAGGACCACATGTCGGCCTTGCTGGAGGGGACCGGGACACTTGCTTTGTGGCGCATGGCGATCAAACCGGGGCGTCCTCTGGCGCTGGGGCTTTGGCAGCAGACGCCGGTTTTTGGGCTGCCCGGTAATCCCGTGGCGGCGATGGTCTGCGCGCTGATCTTTGCCCGACCAGCGCTGCGTGTTTTGGCTGGCGGCGACTGGGTCGAACCGCAGGGGTTCATGGTACCCGCCGGTTTCACAAAATCGAAAAAGGAAGGGCGCCGCGAATATCTGCGCGCCCGGATCGAAGATGGGCGGGTGGCGATCTTTCCGTCCGAAGGCTCGGGCCGGGTATCAGGGCTCAGTTGGGCTGCTGGGCTTGTCGAACTGGGCGATGCTGCGCAGCAAATCACCCCGGGCGATCCGGTTCATTTCATTCCGTTCAGCAGTTTTGATATATGATCATCACAACAGGTATACCCGAGAGTAACCGCCCCGAAGCCGCCGCCCTGTATTGGGAGGCGTTTGGTGAAAAGCTAGGATTTGTTTTGGGGCCGAAATACCGCGCGCTGATTTTCATCACCCGCGTTCTGCGGTCCGATCACGGGATCTGCGCCCATGATGAGGATGGTCAACTGCTGGGGGTTGCGGGGTTCAAAACGGCGCAAGGCGCGCTTGTGGGCGGTGAGTTTCGCGATCTGCGCAAGGTCTATGGCTGGGTCGGGGCGTCGATCAGGGCGCTGTTGCTAAGCGCGTTGGAGCGCGACACGGAAAACGAACGGTTCCTGATGGACGGGATTTTCGTGGCGGAAGAGGCGCGGGGAAAGGGTGTTGGCACGGCCTTGTTGCATGCAGTCTATGCCGAGGCGAAGGTGCGGGGGTACCGGCAAGTGCGGCTAGATGTCATCGATACCAACCCGCGTGCGAGGGCGTTATATCTTCATGAGGGTTTTGAAGAGGTCGACACCCGACAGATCGGCATTCTGCGCCATATCTTCGGGTTCAATGCGTCCACCACGATGGTGCGCGACGTCTAGCCCGACCCGATCAGCGCGCCTGCGGCAAAGACCAGCGCGCCCCCCAGCACGACCTGAAACGTCGCCCGCAAAAACGGGGTATCCATGTAGCGGTTCTGGATCCAGACAATCGCCCATAGTTCCACGAAAACGACGATCAGCGCGATGGTGGTTGCAGTCCAGAAATCGGTGATCAGATAGGGCAGGGCATGGCCCAACCCGCCGATTGTCGTCATGATACCGGATGCAAAGCCGCGCTTGTAGGGCGATCCGCGCCCTGAAATCTGACCGTCATCCGACGCAGCCTCGGTAAATCCCATCGAGATACCGGCCCCGACAGAGGCCGCGAGACCGACCAGAAAGGTCGTCCAGGTATCCTGCGTGGCAAAAGCGGTCGCGAATATCGGGGCGAGGGTGGACACCGAGCCGTCCATCAACCCGGCTAGGCCCGGTTGCACCCAGGTCAGTACGAACTGGCGATGTGCCGCACTTTCCTCTTCTGATTTCGCATCGGTGCCAAGATGCTTTTCAGCCAGCGCGCCCGCCTTTTCGGTATGTCCGGCCTCTGCCGCCGCCAGATCGCCCAGCAATTTCCGGGTCGCGGCGTCCGATGTACTCGCCGCAGCGGTTTCGTAAAACCGTTGCGCGTCACGCTCCATCTGTCCGGCTTCTTCGCGGATGCGTTCGAGTCCCAGATTTTCGATCAGCCAGACCGGGCGGCGGGCATAAAAGCCTGACACGTGTTCGCGGCGGATCAATGGAATCACCTCGCCAAAACGGGTGGCGTGCAGATCAATAAGGCGGCGACGGTGTTCATCTTCCTCTACCGCCATGCCATCAAAGACGGCGGCAGAGGCGGGATACTCCGCGCGCAGATGTTCGGCATAGCTGCGATAGATACGCGCGTCGTCTTCCTCGGACGAGATGGCGAGGGCCAGAATTTCCTGCTCTGACAGGTCTTTGAAGCGGCGGCGGTTTGCGAGTCCGGGGATCATTTGTTTTTCCAGGATTAGAATGATTCTAAATTAGCTGATTGCCTGATGAGGGCAAGGGCGAAAAAGTGAACTAATCAGTTCATTTTTCCCTTGCAATCTAAACTGAACTGTTTAGTTATGTTTTTAGAGATAACACCAACCCAGGAGCCAATGATGAACCGCATCCTTTTTGCCACTCTGACCGCCGCTACACTTGCAGCCGCTGCCCCTGCGGCTGCGTTTTCCTACGCCGTTGATTTCCCGGTCCTGACCTTCCCACCCCAGCCGACACCGGAAACGACACAGGGTTGCACCGATTTGACAACCACAGTTCAGGGCGAAACTTGCACCGCACCCGCAAAGTAAGCGCCCCTGGCGGTGGGGTACCCCGTCCCCTTTGGCCCCACCGCCGCAATATCCTTGCCCGAAATGAACCGATCAGTTTATGATGCGTTACCACAAGGGGAGGACACGATGCCCGATGGCACAATAGAACCCAAAAAAGGCCGGAAGTTTGATCAGGTGCTGGAAGGCGCCCGACAAGTATTCCTGTCCGACGGGTTCGAAGGCGCGTCGGTTGATGATATCGCCCGCGCTGCAGGTGTATCCAAGGCAACGCTTTACAGCTATTTCCCCGATAAACGTTTCCTGTTTATGCAGGTTGCCAAGACCGAATGCTGCAGGCAGGCGGATACTGCCATCGAGTCGATCGACATGAATGCGCCGGTGCAGACGGTGCTTTGCGATATTGCCCGGCAGATGGTCGATTTCATGACATCGGAATTCGGCCAGCGCATTTTCCGCATCTGTGTCGGCGAAAGCGACCGGTTTCCTGAATTGGGCCGCGAGTTCTACGAAAGCGGTCCGATGCTGATCCGCGATCGGTTGGTCGCCTATTTCGACAACGCAATCGCGCGCGGCGAATTGATGATCGAGGACAAGACGCTCGCGGCAGAACAATTCCACGAACTGTGCAAGGCGGACCTGTTCCCACGCATGGTCTTCAACATGGCCAGCGAATTCACCGAAGCTGAAAAACTACGGGTCGTGGATGGCGCGGTTGAAATGTTCATGGCGCGATACGGCGTCAAGGATTAGTCGATCCTACGCACTTCCAGGTGGTTACCCTGTCCCTTGCGGGTTTCAAATCTGCCTGTCTTTTCCAGAAGATCGCTGAGTTTCGCGCTGCCATAGGTCCGCGGATCGAAATCGGGATTGGCGCGGGTGATATATTGCCCCAACTGGCCCAGCTTGAACCATTCCCCTTCCAGGTCGATACTGTCCATCGCCTTGATCACCATCGGCACCACCTTTGATGGTGGCTGACGCTTTGTCGTTTCCGTGGTCGCCGTTTTGGCCGCCTTTTTGGGCGGTGTATCGGGCGTGTCCTGCCCGACGATGTTTTCGATCAGGATGAACCGATTGCAGACATTGCGCAGACTGACCGGGGCTTTGCCTTCACCAATCCCGATCACCTCGACTCCGTCTTCGCGCAGCCTGTTGGCAAGCGCGGTAAAATCGCTGTCGGAAGAGACCAGCACAAAGCCGTCGAACCGGCCTGTATGCAGAATATCCATCGCATCGATGACCAAACCGATATCGCTGGCATTCTTGCCTTTGGTGTTCGCGGTTTCCTGATTGGCGACCAGACCCAGTTCGACCACTTGCTTTTTCCAGCCGCTCAGCGCAGCACTTGACCAGTCGCCATAGACCCGGCGCAGCGCCGGTTCACCATAGGTCGTGATCTCGCGCAGGATCGCGTCAGCGTATTTGGCGGGAATATTGTCCGCGTCGATCAGCACGGCAAACAGCATTCGGTCCTTGGCCATGGTCATCCTTTCCAGTCAGCTAGGACCGCGCATATCTGCAATTCGGCGTCCGAGAAAGCATCATCTTCATCCCCCACCGCCAGCCCGTTCAACGCATAGGCGAAGCTCAGGTCGCGTTCGCGATCATACCAAACCCCGCCCCTGAACCCGTAGGCATTGCCGAAATGGCCGATCAGGGGGCGGGGGTAGAAGTTCGGCGTGTTGAATATCTGTAGCCCTGCGCCATAGCTTTCAAACACACCGCCTTCATATTCGCCCGGCCCCATCGCGGGCGTCCACAGTGGTGTTGCATCGGCGTTTCGCAATCCCTGCGCCAATGCCAGCATACCCTTTAGCGACAAACGCAGCCCGCCCTGCGGCGAATAAACCCCCGGATGGGACCCTTCGGGTACGGGTGCAATCGTGTCATCAATCTGCGCTACAAATCCGCTATCGTCCCGCCGATAGGTCGGCAATCGGTCCGCGCTATCGATCCCAACCCAGTTGAAGCCGGCGCGTTCCGGCAGCAAGTGGCTCACCGCATCGGGAAAGGGTTGCCCGGAAAGTTTTTCCAGCGCGGCAGCGAGGATCAGATAGTCCAGATTGGAATAGCTGAAATATGTGCCGGGCTGGTGGCGATGGATCGGCTGCGCCGCGCACCACTCTGCCAATACCGCATCCGGTGGCAGCACATATCCGGCCTCATCCGTCAGCCCCGCGCTGTGGCTGGCCACCATGCCAAGTGTGATGGGGGTGTCGGAAAACTCCGGGTTGCGCAGCCGCCAGCCCAGAATGTCGGAGATTTCCGTTTGCCATGTCGTGGCCTTTGTCTTGACGAAGGCCGCCACGGCCTGCCCCACGACGATCTTTGAAATTGACGCGACGCGGAACATCGTGTCCGGCCCGGCACTGATCCCCGGTGCCGTCGCGATTGCAAGATGGGTGTGGCCCCCCTGTGCTAGCCCGATCCCGCAAAACGCAAAAGGCCCGGTCAGTGACCGGGCCAATGCGTCAAGCCGGGCTGCGTTCAAAACTCTACCACCGCCCGGATCGATTTGCCTTCATGCATCAGGTCGAACCCTTTGTTGATATCATCCAGCGACAGCTTATGCGTGATCATCGGGTCAATCTCGATCTTGCCCTGCATGTACCAGTCCACGATCTTGGGCACGTCCGTCCGGCCACGCGCCCCACCAAAGGCAGTGCCGCGCCAGCTGCGGCCGGTGACCAGCTGGAATGGGCGGGTGGAAATCTCGGCCCCAGCGGGGGCCACGCCGATGATGATGCTTTCGCCCCAGCCTTTATGCGCGGCCTCCAACGCGGTGCGCATGACGCCCACATTGCCTGTGGCATCAAAGGTGTAATCGGCCCCGCCGCCGGTCAGTTCGACCAGATGGGCGACCATATCGCCGGTGACATCCTTGGGGTTCACGAAATCGGTCATCCCGAACCGTGTGGCCATCTCGACCTTGCCGGGGTTCAGGTCGACGCCAACGATCTGATCTGCCCCCGCCAGCCGCAGCCCCTGAATGACATTCAGCCCGATGCCGCCCAGACCGAACACAATGGCGCGGCTGCCGATCTCGACCTTGGCGGTGTTGATCACGGCGCCGATGCCGGTGGTGACGCCGCAGCCGATATAGCAGATCTTGTCAAAGGGCGCGTCGTCCCGGACCTTGGCCAGCGCAATCTCGGGCAGGACGGTGTGATTGGAAAAGGTCGAGCAGCCCATGTAATGCAGGATCGGCGTACCATCCAGCATGCTGAAACGGCTGGTTCCGTCCGGCATCACCCCGGCCCCTTGGGTGCTGCGGATTTTCTGGCACAGGTTGGTTTTCGGGTTCAAACAGTATTCGCATTCGCGACATTCAGGCGTGTAAAGCGGGATCACATGATCGCCCGGCTTCAGGCTGGTCACACCTTCACCCACCTCGACCACCACACCGGCGCCTTCATGGCCCAGAATGGCGGGAAACATGCCTTCGGGGTCGGCCCCGGACAAGGTGAATTCATCGGTATGGCAGATGCCCGTTGCCTTGATTTCCACCAGGACCTCTCCGGCTTTCGGCCCCTCCAGGTTCACCTCCATCACTTCCAGAGGCTTGCCAGCCTCCATCGCAACTGCCGCGCGTGTCCGCATCATACCGTCTCCCTTATCATTGCCTGAAAACCATCAGCCAACGGGCAGTCGATTTCAACCATTCAATGACTTGGCCCTTGCCAAGCCACGCGCATTGGGCAGATGATGTCTGCATGAAGAAACTGGCTTTTATCCTGCTGCTTGCGGCCTGTGGCGATGCCACGGTCGGCGGCAGTTGTAACCTTTCTGCCTTTGACGATCTGGTCGGGCAGAATGCATCGGTGCTGGCGCAACGCACTGACGCCGATTTTGTCATCATCGAAAATGGTGAGGTCTGGACCGGTCAGCCCACGGGACGGCAGACCATTGTGTTCCTGGACGCCAACCGCAACATCCTGAGCTTTGGCTGCGGGTGATGCTGCGTCGTGTCGGACCTATTGGGCTGATCGCGACCTTGTCCGCCTGTACGGGTGGAGAGACGCCGACCCCGCCATTGCCACCCACGATCGAGGATACTTGCAACGCCGCCCGCTACGGCGATCTGATCGGTCAGGATGCAACCGCGCTGGAAAAGGTGCTGATCCTTGGCATGGTCCGTGTGGTCCGACCCGGCGATATGGTGACGATGGATTTCCAACCCGAACGGATCAATTTCGGCATTGGCATCGATAACCGGATCACCGATATCTCCTGCGGCTGACAAATCTTGCCGTCACAAATACTGGCTTGGCGAATGGTGATATTGTGTGATGGGGGTCAAGCGAAAGTCTCCGGTGTCACGAACTGGGTGGGGGCTATTGACCGCAACACCGGAGTAGCATTTCGCTATGCCCTTAACATTGCGTTCACTTGTGTTCCCAGTGCGTAACAGCAGAGGCAGAGGAAAGGTGATTTTGCGGCATAACAAAGGCAGGTGGTTCTGCGTGCTTGATTTTCCAAGGATTTGCGGTGACGCTGGGGTATGAATATTCAACCCCAGCCGCCTTTTCAGGCCCCGCCACAGGTTGCATTTCACCGGACAGAGCTTGGGGTGATTCTCGGGCTTTATGGACGGATGGTGGCGGCGGGCGAATGGCGTGACTATGGCATATCCAGCCTGCGCGACGTCGCGATCTTTTCGGTGTTTCGCCGGACGGCCGAGAACCCGCTTTATCGCATCGAAAAACGGCCCAAACTGCGCCTGAAGCAGGGTCAATATGCCGTTATCGGTATGGATGGGCAGATCCTGAAACGGGGCAATGACCTGCGCCAGGTCCTGCGTGTGTTAGAGCGCAAGTTGATCCGGGCGGTCGAATAGACGCCGCAAAAATCTATACCTGACAAAAAAACTCGGATTGACATATGCGCCTGTTTTGCACATGCTGAACGGTGTATCCAGCCACCCGCGCACACGCCGTGGGAAGCCCGATCATGACACATGAAAGGACACCAAGGCGATGCAACCGGACACAACTCCAAAAGACGATGACAACCGCCAACCGGTAGAACCCGATCTTGCGCAATTGATGGACATGCTGGACGTCCCACAAGATGTCGATCTTGCCTGGCTCTTTGAACGGCAGCCGCGCATGTCGGAGGATCTGTAATGTCGATCCACACCATGCCTGCCCAAACCGATCAGCCTAACCCAAACCTGCCCGTCTATGATGCCAAGGTGCTGACAGAAGGTGGCGATCTGGCCCATATCGTGCTGGGCGAACAGGTCTATACGTTACGCATTACCCGCGCCGGCAAGCTGATCCTGACAAAATGAACCCGGTATCAGCGCCCGCAGGCGGCAGGAGTGTTGGCCATATGGCCGACCTGAGCCCGATTGAGGCCAATCTGATCTTATACATGCGCCTTTGGTGCGATGGATCTGACGGTCAGACCGCTGTGTGGAGCGATCTGTCACAGGCGCTTGGCCCGCAAAGGGGCCGGTCCGCGCTGGGCGCGTTCGAGATGCTGTTTAACCTCTGTGCCCGGCATGGGCGGCGATCCCTGATGCGTCATGCTGTCGGCTGTTGTTGCGTCGGTGCGGACGAGGCGTGTTTCGCCAATTTCGTCATGACCGCCGCGACAGGCGAGCGTGACGATGCCATGCTGATCGCCACCCTGCTTGTGCGCGCAGATGTGGCCCCGGTGGTCACCAGCGTCGCGGTTCAGGTGGGTTTGGCATTGCACCAGATGGAATTGCGCCCCCAGATCGCCACGACCGATCTATCGCAGCGGCCCAGCATCCTGCACTAAAGCCGCTTGCGGGCAAGAACAGGTCCGTCGCCCTGCGCTTCGATCCGCAGGATGGCCTGATCGATGGGTTCGTATCGCGTGGCCATGTGATGCGCATTGGCGTGGATCAGTGTCTCGACGTCCACCATCATGCCCACATGGCCTTTCCAGAAAATCAGATCGCCGCGCTGCAACGGTTCGATCAGGTCATGGCCCAGCCCGTCGCGCTGCATGTCGCTGTCAGCAGGGCAGGGTAGGCCGCATGCGTTCAGGCTGGCGCTGATCAAACCGGAACAATCGATGCCCCGGGTGGAATTTCCGCCCCATAGATAGGGCACACCGAAATGCAGCTGCGCGATGGTGGCTGGATCCGTGAAAGGTTTATCCAGCGGGCGCAGATGGCTTTTGGGCACAAAGCCCAAGTTGGTTTCAAAGAATTTGCGGCGTTCATCCGCCACGGTGAGCTGCGCCCCAAAGGGTAGTGCGACCAGCGCGGGTGATTTGAAATCTTCGGCCTCATAAGCGTGGATCGCAAAGGTGGACACGATATGTGTTGCCTGAACGGGCTGGATCAGGCGGCCAGAGGGCAGGTAGCCCACGTAACCATCCGCCGCTTGCACGAATGACCAGCCCTCATGATCCTCGAACACGGTCACAATTGCCCCGATCAGCAACTGCCGGTCGCGCGGTCCGCCAGGGCTGGCGCAGAGATCCGTGACCGGAAAGGCCAGCATCATCGGCCAGCCCTCAACGAACTTCTCTGTCGTCACCTGCCCCGCCAGATGCATCGCCGCCAAGCGGGCGTTGGCCGGTGTCAGGCGGCGGTCGGTCACAGGTCCAACAGCTTTGGCAGGGCTTCCAGTACGGCGCGGGCGCCCATGCCGACACCACCCTTGAGCCGGGCCGGGGCGGCACTTGGCTGCCAGCCGTAGATGTCGAAATGCATATAGGGGCTTTCGACAAAGCGACGCAGGAAAAGGGCTGCCGTGATGGATCCGGCAAACCCGCCGGAAGGCGCATTGTCCAGATCGGCAATCCCCGGTTCGATCATTTTCTCATAGGGTTCGTGGAACGGCATCCGCCAGACAGGATCAGCCACAGCACGGCCCGATTGCATGATCGCATCCGCATGGGCGTCACTGTCGGTGTAGAATGGCGATAGGTCCGGCCCAACCGCCACACGCGCCGCCCCGGTCAGGGTGGCCATGGAAATCACCAGATCCGGTTCATCCTCGTCTGACAGGGTCAAAGCATCCGCCAACACGAGCCGTCCTTCGGCGTCGGTATTGTTGATCTCGACCGTCAGACCCTTGCGCGATGTGAGGATATCCTGAGGGCGGAAGGCATTGCCATCGATGCTGTTTTCTACCGCCGGGATCAGGACGCGCAGTCGCAGCTTCAGCCCCAGCCCCATGATCATATGGGCAAGGCCCAGCACCGTGGCGGCCCCGCCCATATCCTTTTTCATCAGCCCCATTGAGCTGCCCGGCTTGATATTCAGACCGCCGGTGTCGAAACAGACACCCTTGCCGACCAGTGTCAGCTGCGGGCCTGCATCGCCCCAGCGCATATCCAGCAGACGTGGTGCGCGGACGGAGGCGCGCCCGACTGTGTGGATCATCGGAAAGTTGGATGAGATCAAATCATCGCCTGTAATGACATTGAGCGTCGCACCATGATCCGCGGCCAGCGCGCTGGCTGCGTATTCAAGCTCATCTGGCCCCATGTCAGAGGCGGGCGTGTTGATCAGGTCGCGGGTCAGCGCCTCGCCCGCCGCGATGATTTCAAGCCGTGTGGCATGAATGCCATCCGGCGCGACGAGTTGGGCAATCTCTCCTTTGGGTTTGCGATAGGTGTCAAAGCTGTAGCCCGCCAGAAGCCAGGCCAATGCCGCCTCTTCCAGATCGGGTTGATCCAGACCGTTTGCAATCTGGTAGGTGCCTTTGGGCAGTTTGGTTGCCGCAGTTGCCATGTGGAAGCGGCCGCGCGCACGCTTTTCCACCGTGCCATATCCCACCAGCGCCAATTCAACCTGGCCCGTCTGATCTGGCACGCAAAGGACCTGACCCAATGTGCCCTTGAATTCCTGCGCCTTGGCCCAGGCGCTGGCCATAGGCGGCAGGTCTGCCAGTTGCTGATCCAGATCATCGGATCCGATCACATGCAAGGGAATGGCGTCGTCGGATGTGTCGGCAAAGGCGAAGGGCATCAGCGGTCCTGTCAAGTGTAGTTTGCCGACAGACTACCCGCCTTGCCCCCGCCTGCAAGGCCCTACATCTCGCGGAAGTTCCACACCTCTGAAACGGCCACGTCAAAGCTGCGTTCCAGACGGGCCATCGTCGCCTCCAGCGCGACACCGTCGCGTTGTTTCAGACAGGTCGAGACGTGACTGGCGGCAATTGACACCTCTGTCAGGCCAATCTGATCGGCAATCAGGGCGACACGATTGGCCGGTTTGACCATTTTGCCAAAATCGCTGTCCGCCAGCGCATTTTGCAGAGCATCAAGCCGCATGGCGATATCTTCCAGCACGCGGCACACAACCTCCTCTGCCTCATATGCCGCCTTTTCCGCATAAAGCCGATTCAACGGCGCGGGATCGAAATGCATCTGATCCGGGCACCGCAGAACGATAATGCCTTGATCGGGTTCGGCCGCGTGGGGCTGGAGATGTGTAATATTTGTCATGCGACCGATTTAGGTCATCAAGGTTCCCAGAAGGTTGAGAGCCAAAAGAAAAATCTCTCGAAATCCATGAAAATGCAACGTATCTACGGACAACATCGCGAGGGACAAAGAATATGAAACACGCGCGTCCGCTGCCAGCCTATCTTGTGACCCGGTACAAGGGTTGGAAGGCCACGACCTACGCCGAAAACAAGAGCTTCTATCGCCATTTGGCCGAGGACGGCCAGCATCCGAGAGCCATGGTGATTTCCTGTTGCGACAGCCGGGTGCATGTCACCTCGATCTTCGGGGCCGATCAGGGCGAGTTCTTTATCCACCGAAATATCGCCAATCTGGTGCCGCCCTATAATCCGGACGGGCATCATCACGGCACCTCTGCCGCCGTCGAATACGCGATCAACGCGCTCAAGATCAGTCATCTGATCGTGCTGGGCCATTCCGGCTGTGGCGGGGTCGAGGGCTGCTATGACATGTGTTCGGGCAACGCCCCGGCGCTTGAAGAACCAACCAGCTTCGTCGGGCGCTGGATGGAAATCCTGCGGCCGGGCTTTGACGGCTTGCCCGATGGCGATGACGAGACCCGCAAACGGGCGCTGGAAAAAGCATCGGTCGTCATATCGCTGGGCAACCTGATGACATTCCCTTTCGTGAAAGAGGCTGTCGAGAATGACATGCTGACGCTGCACGGGCTCTGGAACGAGATCGGCGAAGGCGGGCTGGAAGGCTATGATCCGACGACGGGCGGTTTTGTTGCGGTTTAGGCGGTGGCTGCACCGGTCAATCGCGTTTCTACTGGTCGTGGTGGCGCTGATCTGGGTGCTGGCGCCGCAATTCTTCGTATTGGTCCCAGAAGGATTTCCGCAGCCGGTTTGGCCTGCACCCGGTCGTCACGCTCTTGTTGCTGGGGTCAGTGACCCCACCCAGCCACCTGCCGGTATGGCACCACCCCATGCCGCGGAAATACGTTTTGCGCAAAGTGATGGGCGCGCCCTGCTAGTGGAAAATGCAGGCCGACTGACGATCGAGGCCTATGGCGCTGGACTCGATCGCGAAACGCGCCTCAACTCCTATTCACTGGTCAAGGGGCTCGTGGGTGCGCTGGTCCTGCGTGGGGTTGCGGACGGAAAGATCGCCAGTCTTGATACGCCTGTACGCACCATCCTGGGGCCCGATGCGCCCGACATTACCGTGAAAGAAGCCCTGCTGATGACCAGTGGCCTGGCGCCCGAGGGTGACTGGGACAAGCCGGTCGAAGACGCCGGATTTTCACCTTTTGGGCCACTTGCCCGTATCCACGCCTATGGTGTTGATGACAGCCTGGCGCAGCTTCATGTCGATGAGGGGCGGCGCGGACACTTCAGCTACCAAAGCGCGAACACCGCCATTCTTGGTCGGTTGCTGGAACGGGTCTATGATCTACCATTGGAACAGCTGCTGTCCGAGATGATCTGGAAGCCAGCGGGTGCCGCCGGCGCGCATTGGCGGCAATATCCGGATGGCAGCGGGGTATCGGCCTATTGCTGCCTTTACGCGCGTCCGCTGGACTGGATGCGTGTTGGCCGCTTTTTGATGGATAATGGGACTGCGGATCAGCCTTTTTTGCCGTCGGCGATGTGGCAGGAATTCATAATGCCGCCGCTTCCCACCACCGAAAGGGCACAAGGTGTCTATGGTTTGCATGTGCGGCATGATGTGCTGGACCGTGCAGAAGCGCGAACGCAGGGACCGTTTGCGTACTTCTTGGGGCATGGCGGGCAGGTCCTTTATATCTTGCCTGACCAGAACAGTATCGTCGTTAGGTTCGGCGCGCATCAGCAGTTGCTCCATTCCACGCTTTACGAGCTTTTCGAGGATTAGGCCCGCCCCTGTCGCCATGCCGCGTTGACGTCGCCTTTGCTGCTGTCTCTTGTCATTGAACGGAGGTTCAATCATGAAGCACGAAACCTGAACGGGAGCGGGCGATGAACGAGATACTCTCACTGGCCGGGGCGAACCTGATCTCGCCGATCATCCTCAGCTTTGCGCTGGGATTGGCAGCGGCACTGGCCCGGTCCGACCTGACTATCCCCGAGGCCGTGGCGAAGGGCATGTCGATCTATCTGCTGTTCGCTATCGGCTTCAAGGGCGGCGTGGCGGTCAGCGCGCATGGGGTGGATACGACGCTGATCCTGACGATTATTGCAGGTCTGGGGCTGTCCTTTGGTCTGCCGCTCATTGCCTTTGCACTGCTCAAGTTGATGACTGGTTTGTCACGTATCGATGCAGCGGCGGTTGCGGCCCATTACGGATCCATCAGCATTGTGACCTTCGTGGCGGGAACCTCTGTTCTGGAAGGGCGGCTGATCGAGGCCGAAGGGTATATGGTTGCTGTAGCAGCCGCGATGGAGGCGCCTGCAATCCTGTCCGCACTTTGGCTTGTGGCGCGCGGTGGTGACGGCGGAAAAATGGAACCGGGGCTGATCCGCGAGCTTCTGCTGAACGGCTCCATCGTGTTGCTGGTCGGGGCGTTCTTTATCGGGGCGGTCACGGGCGAAAAAGGGCTGGAAGAAATCAGTTCCTTCATCGTGGCGCCTTTCAAAGGCGTGTTGTGCCTGTTCCTGCTGGATATGGGGTTGATCGCAGGGCGTGGGCTGCGGCAGTCGCGGGGCGTTTTGGGGCTGGGCGCTGTCAGCTTTGCCATTCTGATGCCGCTGATCAGTGCCACAATCGGGTTGACGCTGGGCGTGCTGATCGGCTTGTCGCTGGGCGGGACTGTGCTGTTGATGGTGCTGTCGGCCTCGGCCAGCTATATCGCGGTGCCTGCGGCCATGCGGGTTGCCTTGCCAGAGGCGAACCCGTCGATCTACCTCACCCTCTCGCTTGGGGTGACGTTCCCGTTTAACCTGACGCTGGGCATCCCGCTTTACCTGGCCATCGCCCAAATCGTGACCGGAGGCTGACATGGAAACGCATACCGCAAAACGGGTCGAAATCGTGATCGAGGCGCCTTTGGAACGCCGGTTGACCAAAGCCCTGACGGAGGCCGGGGTGACCGGCTACACTATCCTGCCGGTGCGCGGCGGATCGGGGCGATCCGGACAATGGAGCAGGGCAGGGCAAGTGGGGCAATCGGGTATGGTGGCAGTGGTCTGCCTGATCAAGCCCGAGCGGCTGGATGGGCTACTGGAGGCGGCCTTTGCTGTTGTCGAAAAACATATCGGCGTGGTCAGCATCACCGACGCGCAGGTCTTGCGCGCCGAACGGTTTTAGACGCAGCAGATCCGCCGGTAAGATGGGTTTAAACCCATCTTACGTTGTGGTGTCTGCTGGCGATTATTGCAGCACATAGCCGTTGGGCCAGGTCAGCGTGTAGTCCAGTGTGACCTCCTGCTTTTCGCCCGCTGGCACTGTCAGATCCCATTCCAGAATGCCGCGCTGCCCTTCCGGATTGGTCCGCGTCACACGCGGGCTGGCCTCATATGTCACTTCCAGATCGTCCTGTTCGGAATAGGGGATCGCGTCGCGCAACAGCACATCCCAATCCTGCCCGGTGAGGTTTTCGACACTCATGATCGCCTGTTCTGTCAGCTGATTGGCGCTGGAAAACACGCCCCTTTCACCTTCACTCTTGTTTGGCGTGGCCCGGGTCAGCACGATGCCGTCAAGCGGGCCAAATCCCATCTCCGTCTCAGCCCCTGCGGCCAGAAGCGGCAACTGGCTGAACCCGATCATGGTGCCATCGGCAAAGAGCAGGGCCTGTCCTGGCAGCAACAGCTCTGGCGTCGTGTTGGTGAATTCGGCCATCCGATACGCGATGCTGTCGCGGCTTGGCACAGCCTCGGCCCATACCTCGGCCTCCAGGTTCAACTGATCCAACGGCAGGCGCAGATCCTCGACCCCATTCCGGATATCGACCGTGCCCGGGTAGGTGTAAGTCACTGATGCGCCTCTGAAATTCGCCGTCGCCTTGAATTCCTGCTCGGCCATTTCCATCGGGGCGGCCGTGACGGCACCCACCGACCGCGACATCATCGGTGCTTCGTCCATCATAAAGACCTCGCGCCGGTCGCGCTCCAGCTCTTCCTCCGAGATAATCCGGCGCAACGGCGCCCAGACCCCTCCAGGGGCAATCTGTTCACCGGGGCGGGCGGTCGACAGCACAAGCTTTACATCCAACCAATCCTGCCCTGTCTGCTGGCTGACGACGACCGACCGGTCGATATCCAGTTGCGGCGCGTCGCCAGTGGTCAGCCGTACATCATAGACCGGCGACCAGTTCGCGTAGCCTTCCAAGGTACTGATATCGACGGTGACCTCACCCGCCTCTGCCGCGTCCAATGTAAAGGTCAGGACGGACCCGTCACTTTCCGGGGCCATCAGAGCGGCCAATGCGCGCCGGGCATCGTCGAGCACCTCGACATCATCTTCCCGGGCGCGCTCCGCCGCCTTGGCCTCTTCCTCGGCGGCGAAGGCCTCTTGCCGGACGCGCAGTGTTTCGGTGCCCACCATCTGAGCCAGCGCCTGAATGTCGGCGATGGCAGAGGCGGTCAGGGTTTCGCCCGCGCTGGCCTGCGACAGGCTTTGCAAAAACGCCACCTGTTCTTCTGCCGCTTTCACGCGCAACCGGATTTCAGCAATGGAAACATCACGTTGGCGCAGGATATCTTCCAGTCGCTCGACCTCTTCCTTGGCGGCCACGATCTCGGGCGACGTCTGGTCGGGGGTGACCGGCAGCCGATCATAGGCGAGGTTCACGGCACCGACCTGAACGCCATCAGGTGCCGCGAGCCGCAAGCCTTGGGCATTCAGGTTTTCAGGCAGATCGGGCACGATAATCTCATGCCGTCCCGCGGGCAGATCCAGCGTGATCTGACGCATGATCGTGGCCACGCCGGGATAAATGGTGACGGTATCCACACGTGCCTCGGCGGTGAATGTGTCAGCAAAGGCGGGCGCGGTCAGCGCGATCAGGCTGGTCGTAAGTAAAGGGCGAAACATTGGGTTCTCCTGCAAATGTCGCTCGTCATTGATATAGCTTTGACGGGACGCAGGTGCCAATCCTTGGTCGCAATGCAAATATTTTTCAGAGTAGTGGTTGTCAGGCCCTGCAACATGCGCAGGGCCTTAATCTGTTAGTGCCAGCGCCGCCACCAGCTGCGCCGCTCGTGCCGGTCGATGCGCGGCGTGTTTTCGATACCGGCGCGGTCAAGCACGCTTTCGGCCCGGTCGATACGATCCTCGATGACGTCGCGCGGGCCCAGATCAACCCGTTCGTCGCGGCGGCTTTCGATGCGGTCAATCCGGTCTTCGATCCGATCAAGATTGCGGTGACCATCGGCAAAGGTCGTTGCGGGCAGGGCGATTGTGACTGCCGCGCAGAGCAGAACCGTTGTCGTTTTCATATCCGTGACTCCTCTGTTTTGGGATATGAGGATTGAACGGTGGGCGGTGCTGTTTCCGTCGCGGACTGGCTTCACGAAAGCTGACAGATCGAAACAAGAAGGGGCGCCCGCTGGACGCCCCGCAGTAAAATCAAAGGGTTAGGTTAGCCTTTTTTCAGGCATTCCCGTCCAAGGGTCTCGGCAATTTGCACCGCATTCAGCGCCGCACCCTTGCGCAGGTTGTCCGACACGCACCACAGGTTCAGCCCGTTGTCGATTGTGCTGTCCTGACGGATCCGGCTGATGAAGGTCGCAAAGTCGCCCACACATTCGACGGGGGTGACGTAGCCACCATCCTCGCGTTTGTCGATCACCATCACGCCGGGAGCCTCGCGCAGGATGTCGCGGGCTTCGTCCTCGTCCAGGAAATCCTCGAACTCGATATTCACGGCCTCGGAATGCCCCACGAAGACTGGTACACGCACACAGGTTGCTGTGACCTTAATGGAGGGATCGACGATCTTTTTCGTCTCGGCCACCATTTTCCATTCTTCCTTGGTCTCGCCGCTATCCATGAACTTGTCGATATGCGGGATCACGTTGAAGGCGATCTGCTTGGTGAACTGCTTGGGCGGCTTGTCGTCGGTGGGATTGTAGATTGATTTTGTCTGGTCCCACAGCTCATCAATGCCGCCTTTGCCGGCGCCGGACACGGATTGGTAAGTACTTACCACCACACGCTTAATCCGGGCGCGGTCATGCAGCGGCTTGAGCGCCACAACCATCTGCGCGGTCGAACAATTGGGGTTGGCGATGATGTTTTTCTTGGCATAGCCGTGGATCGCGTCAGCGTTCACCTCGGGCACGATCAGCGGCACATCGGCGTCATAGCGATACAGCGATGAGTTATCGATGACGACGCAACCGGCCTTGGCCGCCTTGGGCGCATAAGTCTTGGTCGCGTCCGATCCGATGGCGAAAAGCGCGATATCCCAGCCGGTGAAGTCAAACGTATCAAGGTCCTGGGTTTTCAGGGTTTTATCGCCAAAGCTGACCTCGCTGCCCAGCGATTTGCGGCTGGCAAGTGCGACGATTTCATCAACGGGGAAGGCCCGTTCGTGAAGGATATTCAGCATTTCGCGGCCCACATTGCCCGTGGCACCTGCGACGACGATTCGATAGCCCATTGGCTGGCTCCTTGGTTGCAAGTGGGGCCTATTACCGCGCAACGCGGGCAAGTGAAAGGGGGCGGCGCGCAACGTTCGGTGGGGGGCTGCGAACGCACGCAACACCGGGTTTTCGCCGTAATTGGCGAATCATCAGTTAACACTGGGGTTCTGGTCAGAAAGGCCGGTCGGCATCGCGTCGGATTTACGTCGGCAAAACGTCGGACCCTTCGCGCCAATTTCGCCGGTTTAACGCGGCGTGCGCTGGTCATGTTAACCTTAAGTTAGCTTTTGTGCTGAAAATCACAGCCAATAGTTCATACTTGTGTAAAAGTATCAGTGTTTGGCCCGATGCGGTCATCTAGTAAGGAACCAGTTTATGTTAACGAGTATCGCTTCTTTGTCGCGGATGGCGGCAGTTGCAGGTTTGGCGCTGTTGCCAATGACCGCCAAGGCCAATGAAATCATCCTGACATCACCCGACAACACGGTGCGGTTGGTCGGTCAGTATGTCGGTTTCGAGGTCGACACCTACGTCATCACCATTAACGGTATCGAGATGCGCGTATCGGCTGCAAAAATGAACTGCGCGGGTGCGAATTGTTTGAATTTCGAGCCTGTTGCGACAGCGGATGCCAGCGGCTGATCATCCCTGACGTATCGGCCTTGCAGCGCATGGAGGGCCGATAATCGTTTCCGCAGGCGAACAACTAAGCCATCGCAATGGCGTTTGTTGCCGTGCAGGAATCGGTGGTTTTCGGCAGGACAAAAAAGCCCAATTAAAGATGTATTTGCTGGCTGATTTGCCGCAAAAATGCCGTGAAACTGACGGACAGGGTGGCCCAAAGAAAAGGATACCCTGCCATGAAGAACCCCCTTACTGCCTTTGGCCGCATCGCCCGCACGTCACTGATGATTGGTCTGGCGCTGGCCCCTGCTGCATTGTCAGCGGGCGAAATCACCCTGACATCGCTGGATCAGACTGTCCGTTTCCACGGCGAATTCGTCGGGTTCGAGGATAACACCTATATCATCACGATCAGCGGTACCGAAATGCGGTTGCCTGCCGACAGGCTGACATGCGAAGGGGCGGATTGCATTGCCGCCGGGCCGATTGTGATCGAAGACCTCAACAGCTAAGAGCGGTCAGAGCCGCTATGTCCGCCCCAGCAGACGACCGATGATGGATTTGATCGTTCACTGCGCTTGAAGGGCGTCGGGCCTAACCTGCGTTCTGCCGTTCGATATAGGCGCGCAGTTCTTCGGTTTCGTGCCGTGCTTCACGCAGCCCGTCCATGGCGGCGCGCAACTCTGCCTCCGTCTGGGACAGCTGGTTGGTCATCTCGGCCTCGCGTTGCTGCAGATAGGTGATCGCCTGATCACGGGTTTCCTCGGCCTCGTGCAGGGCCTGGGCCATTTTGTCCAGCTCACCGATTTCGGCCTTGGTCACGCGGGTAAAACGGTTGACCAGCCAACTGGCAAACCAGCCCAGGGCAAAAGCCACGAAAAGGATTATGGCGGTCGCGAGGATGAATTCGGTTCTGTTCAACGTCTTGCCCTTGTCTATTCGCCGTCGGTTTCGTCGGTGCCATTTTCGGGCACTGGCGTCTCGCTTGCAATCTCGTCCAGTATGCTGGTTTCCTCGGCGGTCGATTCCGGGATGATCAGGCTGAATTCGATCCGTCGGTTCGCCTCGCGGCCTTCTTCGGTGTCGTTATCGGCAATGGGGTCAGCCTCACCAAATCCGATGGCGTCGAAGGTGCTGACCGGAACCCGACGGGCGCGCAGCGCTGTCAGGACCGATTCAGCCCGCTGTTGCGACAGGTTGAGGTTCATTTCCTCGCGCCCCTGACTGTCGGTATAGCCTGCCACCCGAATGCGCAGATCGCCGCAGCGTTTGAGGATTTCGGCGATGTCATCCACAACCGCAAGGGCCGAGGCCGAGATATCGGCCGAACTGGGATCAAAGGTGATCTTGCGGTTTTCGGTCACGATCTTGATCTGGTCGATGCATTCCTCGGGCGTGGGCAGCCCTGCGATGGGATCAAGCTGTTCGACGTAAGTGACATCAATTTCGAAGATCGCACCTTGCCCCAGCTTTTCGATCAGCAGCCGCGATATTGCGGCGCTGGCATCTTCGTTCCCTGTGTTGCCCCTGACCTGTACCGTGTCGGGCTGGACGATGACCGCCCCGTTGGACAGTTCCGACAGTGCCTCAATCCCGGCAAGGACCCGGACCGACCAGCCAGCAGGCAGCCCGTCAACGACCCGAGTGCCCATGGTGATCTGGCGCTGCCCGAATTTGGCGGAGGCAAAGTTTTCGGCCACGGTATTGGTCACGTCGTCGGGGATCCGCCCGCGCAGTTGCACCTGACCTTCGGGGCTGAGCGTGGCGGTGAATTGCGGTGGCCCTTCGGCCGTGACCACGGCGGCCACCGGCAATTCGGCGGTCAGGGCAAAAACCTCTGGCAGGGCGTTTTCAAGCTCGCCCACCACATCGTCGAATGTACCCGGGCCGGTGCCCAGCGGCGCAATTAGCGTTACGTCGGTATCGGCAATCGTGACAGTGCCGCCGCCCAGTTCACCGATGGCGCTGATGGACATCGCCACCGCCTCGCCCCAGGTGCGCGACGGGGCGCCCAAGGCCAGCGTGCAATTGGCCCGTTCGTTAAAACCTGCCTCTGATGCGGCCTTGAGGATGGTCGCCAGCGCCTCCTCGGTATCGGCAGCGCAGGCGTCGAAATGCGGACCGGCATCGTCAATGGTAAAGCGCGTGGTGAAGGGGGAAATCACCGGTCGCGGCGCGCTGATGCTGACGGCCAGACGCACGCCTTCTGGCGTATTGCGGGCCAGCGCCGTTTCCAACTGCCGCTTTTCTTCGGGGCTGTCAGATATCGCATTCACCGCAACCCGGTCCGCATTTACCGATATTTTGGAGCGCGGCAGCATCTCAAGCGCCCGCAAGGAATAATTGAGTGCGGCGCGCCATGTGGGTGGCGTTGGGTAATCGCCGACTTCAAGCAGATCTGTGACGGGCTGCCCATCGGCGATGTCGGTGATCCGGTCGGCCAGCGCATCGCGGTCAGTGTCGGCGGGGATCAGCCCGATCAGCGACACGCCGCTGTCATTGCGCAAGATCTCGATGGCGAATTCCGGGGGGGCGAGGATCTCCGAATCGGCGACGGACAGGTTGTCGATCACCCGGCTGGCATCGACCATTTCGCTGGCGGCGGAAATTGCGCGGAACCGCACCGCCTCTGTCGGGGCCTGCCCTTCGAGGATGACCTGCAATCCATCGCCCAGCACCGTGGCCCATTCATATCCCTTATCCAAAAGGCTATCCTGTACGGCGATCACTGACCGTTCCTCGACCACGGTCACGGTTGTGCGTGCCGCAAAGAATGCGCCGACACCGGCCAGCGCAAAGACGAACAGACGAAGAAGAAGAGCGGAAAGTCGCATGGAAGTCCGTATGATTCAGGTGCTGACTGCATAGGCCCGTCCGGGCCGGTGTTCAATCATACCAGAAAGGCGATAGCGAAAAATGGCAGGGGGATCAGCCCGGCGTTTCTGTTTGACCGAAAAAGCCGGAGTAACCCGTCATTGTCGTCGGCATCGAAACGCTGCAACTGCCATGTCAGATGCCAGCCCATGGCCCATGGTCCACCGATGGCAATCACCAGTGACAGGATCGACCTTTCGTGGCAGGCCATCACAACGGCCGCCCCGAACAGGATGACGGTGATTGTCAGGAACAGCCGCAGCCATTTGCGTGTATCCTCCCCAAAAAGCCGGGCGGTAGACCGCACCCCGATCAGGGCGTCATCTTCGGTATCCTGATGGGCATAGATCGTGTCATAAAACAGCGTCCAGGCGATACCCGCCATATAGAGAACCAGCGGCGCTGGCCCCACGTTATTGGTATGCGCCGCCCAGGCGAGCAGAGCGCCCCAGTTGAAGGCCAGCCCCAGAAAGATCTGGGGCCACCAGGTGAACCGCTTTGCAAAAGGATAGATCGCCACAGGGGCCAGAGCGATGATTCCCAGCCAGATGGCGGTTTGGTAGAACGTGATCAGAATGAAAAAGGCGATTACAGCCTGCGCGATCATCCAGATGAGGGCCGCGCGCACGCTGGCCTGACCGGAAGGGATCGGGCGTGATCGTGTCCTTTCAACCTGCCCGTCAATGTTCCGGTCGGTGATATCGTTCCAGGTGCAGCCCGCCCCACGCATCAGGAACGCCCCGATCCCACACCCCACCACTGTCCACAGGTCATGGTTGCTGGCGCTGTTGGTGGCCAGAATGGCCAGCGACAACCCCCAAAGGCAAGGCAGGTAAAGCAACCATGTCCCGATGGGTCGGTCCGCCCGGCTGAGCCGCAGATAGGGCCGTGCAAAGCGTGGTGCCAACCGGTCCACCCAGTTGCCTTTGACGGCATCAGCAACGGTCCCCGCGGGCTCTGGTGTCTGGGCGTTCTCGGTCATATGGTCCGCCTCATGGCATCCAAGGTTCGGCTTTTTGTAGATCACCCGCTGGGGGAAGGGCAATCGGTTCCACTGTCGCGGGAGCAGGCGCATTACCTGTTTGGGGTGATGCGGTTGCCTGTTGGTGCGGTTTTGTCGCTGATCAACGGTAAAGATGGCGAATGGGATGCCGAGGTTGCCGAGGCGGGCAAGAAGGGCGGGGTGCTGGTTTGCCGCGCACAGACGCAGGCATTGCAGATGCCCCCAGACCTGTGGTTGCTCTTTGCCCCGATCCGCAAGGAGCGCACGGCCTTTATCGTGGAAAAGGCGGTGGAGATGGGGGCAGCGCGGATCATGCCCGTGCAGACTGCGTTCACCCAGAATGCCGACCGTATCCGGCAGGACAAGCTGCAGGCCCATGCGGTTGAAGCCGCCGAGCAATGCGGGGGCACCTTTGTGCCGCCAGTGGACGGGCTGGCAAAGCTGGACCGTGTGCTGTCCGACTGGCCAGAGGGCCGCCAATTGATGTTTTGTGATGAACTTCTGATCGGGGACGCGGTAGCCTTGCCCGCGATACCTGGTCCCTGGGCGATCCTGATCGGCCCGGAGGGCGGGTTTTCGGACGCAGAGCGTGACCGGCTACGCAGCCTGCCCTTTGCGCATCCCATCAGCCTTGGCCCGCGCATCCTGCGCGCCGATACGGCTGCGGTCGCGGCGCTGACGGTCTGGCAACAGGCGCTGGGGGATTGGGGATGAGCACGCCGCCTGTGATCCAGCTTCACCTGTTCTTTGCGACAGAGAATGACAGCGCGCTGATTCTGCGAAGGGCCGGCAGGCAGCTCTACAATCTGATCGCCTGGGATCGGGCGACAGACACGTTCACCGAAGGGCAGTGGCTGAAGAAATCCGTGCAGCCGGATGTTTGTGATCTGTCGCCGGATGGCAGACATTTCATCTATGCGGTGCGGGACGCCTATCCGGAGACGGAGGCGACCGCAAATTACACCGTGATCAGCCGCCCGCCCTGGTTTACCGCCCTGGCCCTTTTTCCGCATGAATACAGTTGGCTTGGCGGTGGATCGTTTCTGGGCAACGGTCTTTACCGTCTGAACGGCGATGCGCCGCTTCGCGACATTCGTGGGCGTGCCGATGGGCTACGGAAGGTGGTCGCTGGCAAAGTGACCAAGGATTGCCGCACCGGGTTGCGGTTGTTGAATGGTAAGCCCGCACCGCTGCCGAATGATGTCCGTGACAGTTTACTCGGGCGCGATGTGCCGGTTCGATCTTCCGCGATGGATCGCTACGAAACCCAAGGTGGGCGGCTTTATCGGCGCGAGGGGATGGAGTTGTCGCTGATCCGGGATTTTACCGAGATGGAACAGCAATTTGTCCGTGCGCCCTACGATGACCGCCCTGATCGGGAACCGGACACCGGCTGGCACCCGATAGATGCGGAGCGTTTCCGATGATCCGTGCCAACGAAGCTGATCGTCCAGAGATCGAGGCGTTTTTGGCGCCCCATGCCCCGTTTGCCATGTTTCCCCTGAATAATCTGGCCCATTACGGGATGGCGGGTGGCAGTGATTATGCGGTGACCTGCTGGATCGCCCGTCGCGATGGCCTCGTCACCGATGTGATGACCCTGTGCGACAACGGGATGGCGATGCCGTTTCTGCCTTCGGCTGATTATGCTGCGGCCGTGGCAGCGATGGAGGGTTGCCCCCTGATGGGGATCATTGGTCCAACGGATCAGGTGCGCGGGGTCGAGGCGCAGGGCTTCGCCGATGCCCCCCGCACGCTGGATCATGATGAGCCGCATTTTCTACTGGAACTGGACCGGATGACCCTGCCGGATGGACCCGGTATGTTGCGCCCGCTGCAGGATACCCCGGCTGATGTGATTAAAGGCTGGATGCTGGACTATCAGTTGACTGCGCTGAACACCCCTGCGGGAGAGGCCGGGCAGATGGTGGAAAGCAGTTATGCCAACTACGTTGCCCGCGACAGTCATCGGGTGTTGATGGAGGAGCAGACGCCGCTGGCCATGACCGGGTTCAATGCACAATTGCCGGATATCGTGCAGATCGGTGGTGTCTATACGCCCCCTGATCTGCGGGGTCATGGCTATGCCCGCCGGGCGCTGGCGCTGCATCTGGTTGAGGCCGCAACGCGTGGCGTGAACCGCGCGACCCTGTTTTCCGCCAGTGACATGGCTGCGCGCGCCTATCGCGCCATCGGGTTTGAACGGATCGGGGACTGGACGCTGTTGCTGTTTGACGGCCCGCAGCGGCTGGTAGTCCCATGATTGCTGCGACCGAGGCGGACCGCCCGATGATCGAGGCGTTTTTGCACAGACATTTCGCTGAGGCGATGTTTCCGCTGTCCAATCTCGCGCGACACGGTATGGCAGGTGGCCATCCGCGTGCGATGCGGTTCTGGCTGCGCTGGGCAGCGGGAGAGGTGACCGATGTGTTGGGCGTGTCGGATGAAGGGCGGGTGTTTCCCATCTGTCCGACGGGGCCATGGGGCAAGGTGGCTGTGGTGCTGGCGGGCCAGCCTGTGCGCAGCATTATCGGGGCGGCTGATCAGGTCGCGGCTTGCCGCGCCGCGTTGGGGCTGACGGCGCGGGGCGATCTGGATGAGATCGAGCCGCATTATGCCCTGTCGCTGACCGATCTGATCATGCCGGATGCGCTGGGGTTCCGGTTGCTCAGCCTGCACGAGGCTTCGCTCGAAACCGCAACCCGCTGGCGCGCGGCCTTTTGTGAAGAGGCGATGGACTATGAACCGAAGGACGCAATGGACCGGGCGATGGCGGACGTGACCCATTATCTGGAACTGGATACGCATCGGATATTGGTCAAGGGACAGGCGCCGGTGGCTATGACCGGTTTCAACGCGGTCCTGCCGCATGTTGTGCAGGTGGGCGGGGTCTATACGCCGCCTGATCAGCGTGGCCGGGGTTACGCGCGGCTGGCCGTCGCGCTGCATCTTGCCGAGGTGCGCGAAAATGGGGTCAGGGACGCGGTGTTATCAGCGGCGAATGCGGCGGCGGCGCGGGCCTATGAGGCGATCGGGTTCCGCCGCTGCGGATCATTCGCCATTCTTGATTACGCGGAGCCACAGGTGATCCATGGCTGATTTCATCCGCCCTGAATTACGCGCCTTTGTCTGGCGCTGGCGCGAGGTGCTGATCGCGGGCGGCCTTTGCCTGCTGGGGCTTTGGTGGCTGTGGCAGGGGATCGGGATTGTCCGTTGGCTGGGCGGTGTCGCGATCATTGTGGGGCTGGCCTGGGGCTGGGCGGCGGTGCAGCGGGTCCGCTTTGCCCAAGATGGCGAGGGGCCAGGCGTGGTCCAGATCCGCGAACGCAGGCTGGCCTATTTCGGCCCGTTAGATGGCGGTGTCATGGATATGGACGACGTCAATATGCTGGAGCTGGACCCCACCACCTATCCCGCGCCCAGCTGGATCCTGACGGGGATGGGCGGGCAACGCATAGCCATCCCTGTCAATGCCGTCGGGGCCGAGGATCTGTTTGATGTCTTTGCGGCCTTGCCCGATATCCAGACCGGCACCGTGTTGGACGTGCTTTCGCACACACCCGATGTGCGGGTGACGGTGTGGTCGCGGACCCGTCCGCTCTTGCATTGACGCCCCGGTTGGTTCAGGTCAGCCTGAAGACCTGATTTTCGCGAGACGGAGCACCCTTCATGTCAATCCCTCAGTCCGGTGGCGGCCCGATCGAGCATTACGATCAGTTGGTGGAGTTTCTGTCCAAAGGCTGCAAGCCCAAGGACCAATGGCGCATCGGCACCGAGCACGAGAAATTCGGCTATTGTCAGGATTCGCTGCGCCCGCTGCCTTATGACGGCCAGCGGTCGATCAAGGCCGTGCTGGAAGGGTTGCGTGACCGGTTCGACTGGTCCCCGGTGCACGAGGGCGAGCATATCATCGGACTGACCAAGGAGGGCGCCAATGTCAGCCTTGAACCGGGCGGGCAGCTGGAACTGTCAGGCGCCCCACTGGAAAATATCCACCAGACCTGTGACGAGGTGAACCACCACCTGGCCGAAGTAAAGGCCGTCGCTGACGCGATCGGGGTCAAGTTCATCGGGCTGGGTGCGGCCCCGGAATGGACCCACGAAGAAATGCCCCTGATGCCCAAGGGCCGGTACAAGCTGATGGATGCCTATATGCAAAAAGTCGGCACCCACGGCACCCAGATGATGCGCCGGACCTGCACCGTGCAGGTCAACCTTGATTTCGGATCAGAGGCCGACATGGTGCAGAAACTGCGCGTCGCACTGGCCTTGCAGCCGGTGGCGACCGCCCTGTTCGCCAATTCCCCATTCTTCGAAGGCAAGCCCAACGGCCATAAATCCTGGCGCTCGCGCATCTGGCGGTCACTGGATGATGCCCGCACCGGTACGCTGCCCTGGGTGTTCGAGGACGGGATGGGCTTTGAACGCTGGGTGGATTGGGTCTTAGATGTGCCGATGTACTTCGTCTACCGCGACGGCAAATATATCGACGCGCTGGGCATGTCGTTCCGCGATTTTCTGAAAGGTGAATTGCCTGCGCTGCCGGGGGAAAAGCCCTTGCTGTCCGACTGGGCCGATCATCTGACTACCGTGTTCCCAGAAGCACGCATCAAGCAGTTTATCGAAATGCGGGGTGCCGATGGTGGTCCATGGCGCAGGCTTTGCGCCTTGCCGGCGTTGTGGGTGGGTCTGATGTATGACCAGGCGGCGCTCGATGCCGCGTGGGACCTCTGTAAAGGCTGGTCCGCCGAACAGCGCGAGGCGCTGCGAGTGGCCGCGTCAATTGACGGGCTTCAGGCCAAGGTGGATGGCATCGACATGCACGATCTGGCCCGTGAGGTTGTCGCGATTTCAGAGGCTGGTTTGAAGGCCCGTGCCCGCCCGGGGGCCGGTGGCCTTGTCGGGGATGAAACCCATTTCCTGAATGCGCTGAAGGAAACTGTTGAAACGGGCCAGACACCTGCGGATGAGTTGCTGGCCCATTACAATGGCGATTGGGATGGCGACCTGAAACGGATTTACGCCGAATACAGTTATTGATGTCTGTGACCTTAGGCTTTCACTGCTGCGGCGGCTTGCGCGATTACATCACGCAGTGATGCCACGGCCTGTGTAAACCCCAGCCCGAGGCAGAGGAGCGACAAACCAAGCGCGCCCATCAGCCCTGCCAAGGTCAAACCGGGCACAAGAACCATTGCAAAGGCCGCTATCAGGATGATCCCGCCTGATCCGATGGCCGCAAAGCCGGACACGATTGTGAGCGCCCCGGCCCGTGCGGCCCGACCGGTGATCGGGCAATCGGTCAGCGCGGCCCCAATGCGAAAGATCATGACAGCGAGGGCAACCAGCGCGCAGGCGGCCAGCCCGAAATAAAGGATGAAATAGGTGAACATGGGATGTCCTTTCGTCAGGTTTGAAGAATACGGAAGTTGCGGTGGAACCGGGCGTAAAGCCATCCAAAGGTCCCGGCCCAAAGCGCGCCAAAGATCATGCCGAACCCGAATATGAACATCATTCCCGGCGCCATCTCGCGCGGGCCAAGATCCAACATGGTCATCAGGGCGAAGACCCCGAAGGGCACTAGGTTGGCACAAAAGCCGAGCGTCGCGTAGGTGCCAAAGCAAGGCGGGACGCGGCCGACGGCCCAGAGAAGCAGCGGGGTGCCGATGAGGAGATATGGGATGGCACCTATCAAAAGGGCGACGAGGCCGATGACCGTCCAGAAGCTCAGAAGTGTAGCGACAACCGGGGCCAGGATCAGCGCGCCGACAAAGGCGATGGGGTCAACGGCATAGCGTGGCGGGCCAGCAAGAGCAGCAGTGATTGTTTGGTCGATTGCTTTGGTCATCAGTCGTTCGATTGCATCACTCTATGTGTATATCGTTTCTTTCTGTATAAACAGAAATAACAGTATGTACGACATAGTCAAGTTGAGATAGGCGCCAATCAGTCAATACCGGCTCTCAAGTCTGGTTTTCCGGCGGTGCGTTCACGGGACTTGCCTGCTAACACTTGGCCCACGCAATCAACTTAAAGGAACGAGATTATGCGTGATTTCTTTATTCGGGCGCTTGAGGCGCTCATTGGTTTATTTGTGATTCTTCTTTTGCTGGGTGTTGTTGTGGGGGGAATCGGGGTGATGGTCACCGGTATGCCGCAAGCGGATGGCAGCACGATCAGCGGTGTTGTACCGGGTATCGGCATTCTGGTTGTTGGCGTGCTATATGTCGTGATGATCGCCGGGTTCATGTATCTGGGCTTGGGTATTTACCACAACACGAAACGCACCGCCGATGCCGTTGAACAGATGGCGGCAAAGTAGCAGGTATGGCTGCCGGGGGTGCCGTGCCTTAAGGCGCTTCCGGGGTCTTTTTCGCACCGATCTTGGTTTCCGTCCCGGCCTTCATCCGCTGGATATTACTCCAGTGCCGGGCATAGATCAGAAGGCCAAGCGCCATGCTGAGAAATGCCATGTACCCATAGCCGGTCAACATCATGACAACAGGCAACCAGCCTGCCATCACCAATGCCGCCGCTGAGGAGTAGCGGAACACGGCCGCGACGATCAGCCAGATCGCGCAGCCGGCCAGCAACATCGGCCAGGCCAGCACCCCGATAATCCCCAGATAGGTGGCAACCCCTTTGCCGCCCTTGAATTTGAGCCAGACCGGAAAACAGTGCCCGATAAAGGCCATCAGCCCCGCCAGCTGTGCGGCATCCAGCGCGGCAAGCGTGCCGGCCAGAAAGACGGCAATGGCCCCTTTGGCCGCATCGAAAAGGAGTGTCAGGGCGGCGGCTGTCTTGTTCCCCGTGCGCAGCACGTTGGTGGCCCCGATATTGCCTGACCCGATCTCGCGCAGGTTACCAAGCTTCATCACCCGTGCCAGGATCATGCCACTGGGGATCGACCCCAAAAGATAGCCGATCACCCCCCACAGGATCAGGACACTGGTCGCAGTTTCGATCGGTGGCATCTAAGCGCCCTCCCATATTCGTTGGCCGTCCACCCAGGTGCCCAGTACCTTGCCCTGCAGCTTGGCCCCGTCGAACGGTGTATTCTTGGATTTCGACAAGAGTTGCGTCCGATCCAGCTGGAACGGTGCATCGGGATCGAACAGCACCAGATCGGCGGGTGCTCCGGGCAGCAGACGCCCGCTGTTACGTCGCAAGATCCGCGACGGGTTCAGCGACAGCGCCCGGAACAGGCGCGGCAGGTCGATCATGTCCGCGTGGTAAAGGCGCAAGGCGGCAGGCAGCAGTGTTTCAAGGGCGACGGCCCCGCTGGCCGCTTCCTCAAACGGCAGGCGCTTACTTTCTTCGTCCTGTGGGGTGTGCATGGAGCTGATGATGTCGATCAACCCGTCGGCCACGGCCTGCACCACTGCCAGCCGGTCGTCTTCGCTGCGCAAGGGTGGTTTCAGTTTAAAGAACGTTCGGTAATCGGCCACGTCCAACTCGTTCAGGGTCAGATGGTGGATACCGACCCCGGCGGTAATGTTCAGCCCGTTCCGCTTGGCCCGTTCCAGCGCGGGCAGGGCGCGGGCGGTGGTGATCTGGTCGGCGTGATAGCGGGCGCCGGTCATTTCCAGCAGGCTGATATCGCGGTCCAGCGCCATACGTTCGGCCATAGGCGACACGCCGGGCAACCCCCGCAAGGACGCGAATTTACCAGATGTCACGGCGGCCCCATCGGACAAAATCGGTTCCTGGACATGGGCGATGACAAGTGCATCAAGGCTGCTTGCATAGGTCAGGGCACGGCTGAACACCTTGGTATTGCTGACCACCCGGTCGCAATCGGTAAAGGCGACGGCGCCTGCATCCTGCAGGAACCCGATTTCCGTCATCTCGCGCCCTTCGCGCCCTTTGGTCAGGGCGGCCATGGGCAGAACATGGACCGGCGCGTCGGCCTGAGCGCGGCGTTCGACGAATTCCAGCGTCTCGGGCGTGTCGATGGCAGGCAGGGTATCGGGGCGGGTAACAATTGTGGTGATCCCGCCAGCCGCCGCGGCCTGCCCGGCAGAGCGGAAGGATTCCTTGTGCCGTTCGCCCGGTTCACTAACCTTCACCCCGATATCGACAATGCCGGGGGCAAGGCACATGCCGCCGCAATCAATCACGTTGGCGTCTTTGGGGGACGGCATGTCAGCTTCATGGATCGCCACGATCTGACCATCGCTGATCAGTATCCCGCCCAGTCCGTCAGTCAGCGCCACCGGATCGATCAGGCGCGCATTGGCGAAAATGGTGGCGGTCATCGGGTTGTCCTGCGCGGTTTTTGTGTTTCACGCTTGTAGGCGGCAAATGACCGGCAGGACAAGGCAGAGCGGTGTGTCATGCCGTATATCATTTACTTTTCGATACCCTGCATCAGCTGGAACACATGCTGTGCTTCGACGATCCGTTCAAACCCGATAGGTTCGACCCTGGCACCATCATCGTTGTCGATTGTTTTCGCGGCGAAAATGACGCTGGGCCGATCGGGGTCAGACCGGTCGATGCGTATGCCCCTGTTGATCGGATAGGATGTCAGACTGCGGCCGAAGACCGGCAGGTCCGTTGCGACGAAGGCCCGCCTGTTAGTCAAGGTGTACCAAGTCCGGCGTCTGAGGAACGTTGGTTGAAACAGCGCATGAACCGTGATCCACAACCCGACCGCGATGAATAACAGCCCAAGGCCCCAAAATTCAATCCCTGCCCCTGCCAATACGGCCAGACCAAGCCAGATCGTGGCGAACGCGGCAAAACCGACCCCGAACAGCCCCGGCCGCAACATCCGCCGTTCCCAGACAAAGCGCCCGTCAGGACGCCCTTGCCACATGATTTTTTCATCCGGGTCGAGGATGCCGGCCCAATCGTCCCCATCCATGTTCGACGGATCGGTCACCCCGCCACCCAGATCATCAGCCCGACCAGCAGGAACATCGCGATCAGGGCATACATGGCGATCATGCCGCCGATCCGGGCGTCGGATTTGGCGGGTTTGGCCGGTGGGTCCGCAATGATGCCTTCGGCGGATTTGGCGGTCAGTGGTTGAACCGGGGTCAGCCGGGCGTCAGGCACATAGGTGGTGATATGCCGGACCCCGTTTGCGGGCCGCAAGGTAACCGCTTGACCGCCGGCGGCGCTGGACAGGATCAGGATGGCAAACCCCTCAATCCCGTTCACGGCCGCAAGGTCATGATCGGCGGTCGGGATGTCATAACCCTGGGCGATATAGTCGCTGAGTTGCATCGGGCCGAGATCATCGACCTTGACGATATCGATAAAGGTCGGGTCCAGCGCATCAGTGCCCAGAAGTTGGCGCAACCCGTCTGGCGTCTTGTCCAGAACGGGTTTGGACAAGGGACCGTCGATTGCAAACACGCGGATCTGGCCAAAGTCATTTTCGGGGATCTGGATCGTCATGATGCCTCTGCCTGGATTTTGCGGATCATTGCATAAACCTCGCGCCCATCGGTGATCCCGTCAAAGCCGATGGATTTCGTTCTCTTGTCGCCATCGCTGTCACGTTCATGCACCGTCTTGAATTTCACGTCATCATGGCGCCCCTGGATCAGGGTAATGATGTCATCGGGCCTGATCAGATAGGATTGCAGGCTGTGCCGAAAGAACGAATTGGCCACATAGGCGCGTTTGTTGCTGAGCGCGTAGCGGGTAAACCGATGGCCGTATATCGCGGCAAGCCAGCTGCCGATGGTTAGGCCCGCCCCCACGCATAGAAACGGAACGGAAAAGGCGACCATGACCAGACCCATGATGATCCCCACGCCGCCGCTTGTCAGCGATGCGACCGCACCGGTCGCAACAGCCACGCCGCCCGCAAAGAACGGAATGCCAAAAATGGACATAAACAATGTGCCAAGCGGGTTCTTGATCCCCGGAGCGGGCTGGCCATGCCACAACAACACCTCGCCCGGTTCGAAATAATCATCCCACCGGTCGTGTTTGGGGGGCTGAAAGAGCCGGTTGATCATGCGGCGGTTTCCTGTTTCTTAGCATGTCGGTCTTTGATCGCATCTTTGACCTGTTTGGCCACATCGTCCGAACCTATAATGAAGCGAAAACCCGCGGTGTTCAGCAACTGATTGAAGAATAGAAAATACCGCCCGAGCTTGGTGAAGCGGTGGTCGGTTTCGATGGGCATGATCGTTCGTTTTGTTTTGTTCTTGAAGCTCAGCAGGACACTGTCTGACTTGGCCACATGGTCAACGCGCAGACCGGGCTGAAGCTCATAGACAAAAACGCTGTTGATGGGCGAGCTGTCGATGATCATCGCCCGCTTGTTGGTCAGTTTGTATTGGGTCGCGGCCCGATGCTGGATGTCCAGATAGGGTACGCCAAAAAGAAACATGACGATAAGTGCCAGAAGATGGACCACCATGACCCCGATGATGACGCGGGCCCAGATTGGTTCCGGCAGTGTCACATCCATAAACACCGGCGGGGCGATCATCAGCAACATGAACCCGCCCACGAATGTAAAGACAAAGTGCAAACCGGAATAGCGAAAGCTCTGCGCCGGTCTGCCTTCCCATAAGGTGACCTCGCCCTGCCGGTAAGGAATGTTTCGGCTCACGCCATGACCTCTTGCCGCACTACTCGCAGGTTTTGTGCCAGCAGTTCCATCGCTGCCATCCGCACGGCGACGCCCATTTCGACCTGTTCCTGAATGACCGACCGGTTGATGTCGTCGGCGATGTTGCCGTCGATTTCAACGCCCCGGTTCATCGGGCCGGGATGCATGACGATGGCGTCGGGTTTGGCATGGCGCAGCTTGGCCGCGTCCAGCCCGAAGCGGTGGAAATATTCGCGTTCGGAGGGGATGAAGCCGCCGTCCATCCGTTCCTTCTGCAACCGTAGCATCATGACGACATCGACGTCCTTCAGACCCTCGGTCATGTCCTCGAACACCTCTACCCCGAAATCGGCGATGCCCGATGGCATCAGGGTCGGCGGCCCGATCAGCCGGATCCGGTTTTCCATCTTGCCAAGCAGCATGATGTTGGACCGGGCCACGCGGGAATGGGCGATGTCGCCGCAGATCGCGATGGAAAGCCGATGCAGTCGCCCCTTGGCCCGCCGGATCGTCAGCGCATCCAAGAGCGCCTGCGTGGGGTGTTCGTGCCGCCCGTCACCGGCGTTCAGCACAGCGCAGTTCACCTTTTGCGCCAGCAGATCGACGGCCCCCGAATGGGGATGCCGCACGACCAGCAAATCCGGCCGCATCGCGTTCAGCGTCAGGGCGGTGTCGATCAGCGTCTCGCCCTTTTTGATGGATGAGGCCTGCATCCCCATATTCATCACATCCGCGCCCAGCCGCTTGCCCGCCAGTTCGAAACTGGCCTGTGTCCGGGTCGAGTTTTCAAAGAACATGTTGATCTGGGTCAGCCCCGCCAGCACATCGCGATGGGCGATCCCTTTGCGATTATGATCGGCATAGCTGTCGGCGAGGTCGAGAAGGGTCGTGATTTCAGTGGGATGCAGCGGCTCAATGCCCAGAAGATGCTTGGCGCGGAATGTCATTTGCTGCTCTCCAACGGTTTTGCCGACTTATAGGCAGGCGGGGGGTCTCTATCAATGCCGGACCCACTGCACATCCCCGCCGATCCGGCGTAACCTCTGACGCATGGATTCGGGACAATCATATTGGGCGGACCGCGCGGCGCTGGAATGGCAGGTGGAACTGGGTGTCACTGATGCCATTCAGGATGCGCCGGTTGACCGCTATGCGCTTGAGGCGGTCAAGCCGAAGCCGAAGGAAGCCGCGCAACCTGTCGCGCCACCGCCTGTGCCGGTGGCCGAGGACGTAGACGCCGTCGCCATCGCCCGTGCAGCTGCGGCGGGTGCCGCTGATTTGCCCGCGCTTGCCACCGCGATGGAGGCGTTCGAGCATTGCGAACTGAAAAAGGGCGCGCGCAGTTTCGTGTTCTGTGATGGCCAGCCCACGGCCCGCGTGATGATCGTGGGCGAAGCCCCGGGGCGGGAAGAGGACCGGGCCGGCAAACCCTTTGTGGGGCGGGCCGGGCAGCTCTTGGACCGGATGCTGGATGCGGTCAACCTCGGGCGTGGGCATGATGATGCCGCGCGTGCGGTATATATCACCAACGTGTTGCCGTGGCGCCCGCCGTCCAACCGGACGCCTGACAAGGCCGAGATTGCGATGATGCTGCCGTTTCTGGAGCGCCATATCGCGCTGGCCGATCCTGATGTGCTGGTCCTGATGGGCAACACGCCCTGTCAGGCGCTTCTGGGACGCACCGGAATCACGCGGATGCGGGGGGCATGGGTTGACGTTCTGGGCAAACCGACCCTGCCGATGTTCCATCCCGCCTATCTGCTGCGCAACCCGATTGCCAAGCGCGAGGCGTGGGCCGACCTGCTGGAGCTAAACGCGAGGCTGCGGGGATGAAGATACTGGCGTTTTCCGACCTGCATCTGGCCCGCAACCGCGCGGCCGCGATTGTGGAGGCCAGCACAAGGGCCGATATCGTCATCGGGGCGGGCGATTTCTGTAATCATCGCGAGGGTCTGGACCAGGCGATGACCCTGCTGGATGGGATCAAATGCCCGTTTGTGGCCGTCCCCGGTAACGCCGAAAGCGCGGATGAACTGCGCGCCGCCGCCGGGCCGGACATTGATGTTCTGCATGGCCAATCGGCGCATGTGGATGGGCTGGATATTTTCGGTATCGGCTATGGTATCCCGGTGACCCCTTTCGGATCATGGTCCTGCGACATGACCGAAACGCAGGCCGAAACCATGCTGAAGCAGTGCAAACATGCCGACATCATCGTCAGCCATTCGCCCCCGAAAGGCGTGGTCGACCAGACCTCGGCGGGGATGTCCGTGGGGTCCACCGCCCTGCGTGATGCCATCGTGCGCCTGTCGCCGAAATACGTCTTTTGCGGCCATATCCATGACAGCTGGGGGCAAGGCGGGACAATCGGGCGGACCAAGGTGCACAACCTCGGCCCCACCGTGAACTGGTTTGAAGGATGATATTGAAGTGGAGAGCCTGTGATGCTTGTTGATCCGCTTGTTCTGCTGGCTTTACTGCCTGCCGCGCTTGCGCTGAACCTGACGCCCGGGGCGGATATGATGTTTTGCCTCGCACAGGGCATGCGGGGCGGGGCGGCCTTGTCGATCGGCGGTTTCGTGGTCAACGGGACGGTGGGCTATTTCGCTGGCGGGATCAGGCGGGCCATGGTGCGCGATATGCGGATCGAACGGGTCTTGCGTTATGTCTGCGAGTCGATCTTCATAGGACTGGCCGGCAAACTGGCATGGGACAGCCGCACATGAGCCGCATTGATGAAAGCATGGAATTCCTGCCGGTCCGCATTGCGGTGCTGACCGTCAGCGATACGCGCCAATTGGCGGATGACAAATCCGGGCAAACGCTTGTGGACCGGATCGAAGCTGCCGGTCACCATTTGGCGGATCGCAAGATCATCGCCGATGAACGGGACCAGATTGCGAGCCAGTTGCGGGCGTGGTGCGCCGATGACAGCGTGGATGTGGTGATTTCGACCGGGGGGACCGGGTTGACCGGGCGCGATGTCACGGTCGAGGCGCACAGGGACGTCTATGAAAAGGAAATCGATGCCTTCGGCACGGTTTTCACCATCGTCAGCATGCAAAAGATCGGGACCAGTGCTGTGCAAAGCCGGGCGACCGCAGGTGTGGCACAAGGCACTTATCTGTTTGCGCTGCCCGGCAGCCCCGGCGCGTGCAAGGATGCGTGGGATGAAATCCTTCTCAAACAGCTCGATTATCGCCACCGACCCTGCAATTTTGTTGAAATCATGCCACGTCTTGACGAACATTTGCGCCGGAAGTGACGACGATCTGCGTATAACTGGACGTAGATATCGCCGGGCCTAGGTTTAAGGGCTCAAACAAGGACCTCTGATATGCGTTTCCTGCGTCGCAGCCTGATGGGCGTTTTTCTACTGGCGGTCACTTTGGTGCTGATCGCCTGGGCGGGCAATATGGTGCGTGATGCCGTCACTGCGCGGATGAACGAAGAACCTCGTAGCTTCCCCCAGCGCGAGCGCGAATTTGCGGTCAATGTCGTCACGCTTGAAGCGCAGACCATCACCCCGGAACTGACGGTTTTCGGCGAATTGCGCAGCCAGCGCACGCTTGATCTGCGCAGTGCGACGGGTGGCACAGTGCTAGAGGCCAGCGAAGCACTGGTTGAAGGCGGCACCGTGACCCAAGGCCAGCTGTTGCTGCGCATCGACCCGGTCGAGGCTGAGGGCGCGCTGGACCGTGTTCGCGCTGATCTGCAGGATGCAGAGGCGGAATTGCGTGATGCCGAACGCTCGCTGCTGCTGGAACAGGATGAACTGACCGCGGCCCGCGCGCAGGCCACGCTGCGCGATCAGGCGCTGGCGCGGGCGCGCGATCTGCAGGAACGGGGCGTAGGCACGGCGGCTGCGGTTGAAACTGCGGAACTCGCCGCATCAACCGCGCAGGCGGCGGTACTCACGCGCCGGCAGGCCGTGGCATCGGCCGAGGCGCGGATTGATCAGGCCACGACCCGGCTTGCCCGTGAGCGTATCAGCCTGGCCGAGGCAGAACGCGACGTGACGGATACTGAAGTGCGCGCCGCCTTTGATGGCACGCTGGCGGACGTCACCATCAGCCCCGGTGGCCGGGTGACCGCCAATGAACGCTTTGCCCAACTGGTTGATCCGACCCGGTTGGAGGTCGCGTTCCGCGTCTCAACCTCGCAATATGCCCGGCTTCTGGATGGCAATGGCACCCTGATCAATGCCCCCGTCAGTGTGGCGTTGGATGTGTCCGGCGTGAACCTTGCCGCGACCGGCCAAATCACCCGCGAAGGGGCCGCCGTTGGTGCGGGCCAGACAGGCCGTCTGCTGTTTGCTCGTCTGGATGCGGCGCCGGGGTTTCGCCCCGGTGATTTCGTGACCGTCAGCATTGACGAACCACCTCTCGATAATGTCGCATTGGTGCCGTCCACCGCCGTGGCCCCGGATGAAACCGTGCTGATCGTGGATGCCGACAACCGGCTGCAGAGCGGTCAGGTCCGCCTGTTGCGCCGTCAGGGCGACGACGTGATCATCGCTGTGGGCGACCTGGAAGGGCAGACCATTGTCGCCGAACGCTCGCCCTTGTTGGGCGCAGGGATCAAGGTGCGTCCGATCCGCCCCGGCGGGGCAAAGGCACCGGCAGAGCCGGAAATGATCACGCTGGACGCCGACCGCCGGGCCAAGCTGATCACATTCGTCACCGAGGGCCGCATGCCGGAAGAGGTCAAGGCGCGCATCATCGGCCAGCTGGAACAGGAACAGGTGTCATCCGAAACGGTCGCCCGGCTTGAAAGCCGGATGGGCAGCTGATGGCAACCGGGGGCGACAAACTGACGGCAAGCGCAGGCGGCATCCTGTCCTATTTCACGCGGCACAAGACGGCGGCGAACCTGCTGCTGGTCCTGATGATCACGGCGGGGCTTTTCGCCTTTCCCAACATGCGGGCGCAGTTCTTTCCTGATGTGGTGGTTGATGATCTGACTGTTTCTGTCACTTGGCAGGGCGCTGGGGCCGAAGATGTGGACGCCGCCATCGTGCAGGTGCTGGAACCTGTTTTGCTGGGGGTCGAGGGTGTGACCTCATCCTCGGCCACCTCAACGGAAGGGCAAGCGCGCATCAGGCTGGAGTTTGAACCGGGCTATGACATCGACCGCGCGGCGGAGGATGTGCAACTGGCCGTGGATGGCACCAGCAACCTGCCCGAAGACGCCGAGGACCCCGGCGTGCGCCGCGGCGGCTGGTCTGACAGGGTCACCGATGTGGTGATCACCGGCCCGGTCAGCGTGGATCAACTGGGCCGGTTTGCCGATGAAATGTCGACACGGCTGTTCGCCGAAGGTGTCACTCGCGTCGTCATTCAGGGGGTGGCGGCCCCATCGACCATTGTCGAGGTTCCGTCGCTGTCGCTGATCGAACACGACATCGGCATGTCCGATATCGCCGCCCGCATCGCGGAAGAGGCCGAGGCCGATCCGGCGGGTGATGTGTCATCGAACGCGCGGGTGCGCACCGGGGTGGCCAAGCGGACGGCGGATGATATCGGCGCGATTGTGCTGCGGTCGAACCCCGATGGGTCGAAGCTGACCATCGCCGATGTGGCCACGATCCGGGTTGAAGGTGTGGATCGCGAACGCGCCTATTTTGTGGGCGAGGACCCGGCGATCAAGATCAGGGTGCTGCGATCCGCCCAGGGCGACGCCATCGGGATGCAGGAAACGGTCGAGGAGGTCGCAGATCAACTGACCGCATCCCTGCCTGCGGGTGTGTCGATCGCCCTGACCAATGGCCGGGCGGAATTCATCACAGGGCGTCTGGATATCCTGCTCGACAACGGGCTGACCGGTCTGATGCTGGTGGTCGCCCTGTTGTTTTTGTTCCTGAACGCGCGCACGGCGTTTTGGGTGGCCGCCGGTATCCCCGTTGCGATGCTGGCGGCGATTGCGTTGATGTATGCGGTGGGGATCACGATCAACATGATCTCGCTTTTTGCGCTGATCATCACGCTGGGGATCGTGGTGGATGACGCGATTGTGGTGGGTGAACATGCCGATTTCAGGGTCAGACAATTGGGCGAACATCCCACGGTCGCGGCTGAAAACGCGGCAAAGCGGATGTTCAGCCCGGTCTTTTCGGCAACGACGACGACGATCATCGCGTTTTTCGGTCTGGTGATCATCGGCGGGCGGTTTGGTGACCTGATCGCCGATATCCCGTTCACCGTCATCGTGGTTCTGACCGCCAGTCTGGTGGAATGCTTTATCATCCTGCCGAACCATCTGGCCCATTCGATGCTGCATTCGGCCAAGGATCACTGGTATGACTGGCCCTCGCGGACGGTCAATCGCGGCTTTGACTGGTTCCGCGACACGCTGTTCCGGCCCTTCATGGGGTTCGTGATCTGGGCGCGTTATCCGGTCTTTGCCTTCGCGCTTGTGGCGCTGGCCAGTCAGGTGGCCCTTTTCATCAAAGGCGACGTGAACTGGCGCTTTTTCAACGCGCCCGAACAATCGCAGGTGACCGGCAATTTCGCCATGCTGCCCGGTGCCACCCGCGAAGATACGCTGGAAATGATGCGCGAGATGCAGCGCGCGACCGAGGCGCTGGGCGCGCAATACCAGGAACAGCACGGGTTGAACCCGCTGAAATTCGTGGTGGCCGAGGTCGGCGGCAATTCGGGCCGCGCGATTGCCGGGTCTGAAACCAAGGACGCCGATCAGTTGGGGTCGATCACGATTGAACTGATCGATGCCGACAGCCGCCCCTATACCAGCTTTGCCTTTGTCAGCGAATTGCAGGATAGCATCCGCCAGCACCCGCTGGCCGAAACGGTCAGCTTTCGCAGTTGGGGGTCGGGGCCGGGGGGTGATAGCCTTGATATCCAGATGTTCGGTGCCGATAGCGAGACCCTGAAAGCCGCCGCCGAGGCCCTGAAAACCGAACTGCTGCAGTTCTCCGAAATTTCGGGGCTTGAGGACACGCTGGCCTACGACAAGGAAGAACTGATCCTCGAGTTGACCCCGCAGGGTCAGGCGTTGGGGCTGAGTATTGACGGGCTGGGCCGCGTGCTGCGCGACCGTCTGGGCGGGATCGAGGCCGCGACCTATCCCGATGGCGCACGCTCCGCCACAATCCGGGTGGAACTGCCGGATGGTGAATTGTCGGCGGATTTTCTGGACCGGACCCAGATCCGCACCGGCGAAGGCTTCTATGTCCCGCTGGCCGATGTGGTCACGGTGCAAAGCCGGACAGGGTTTTCCACCGTACGCCGTGAAAACGGGATCCAACTGATCTCGGTCCAAGGGGATCTGGATGATGAAAACGCGGACCGGGCGACGGAAATCCAGCAGATCATCAATGATGACATCCTGCCCCGGATCGAGACGAATTTCGGTATCGAAACCCAATTGGCCGGGCTGAGCGAGCAGGAGGACAGGTTCCTGGCCGATGCGCGCACTGGCCTGATCCTTGTTCTGCTTGGCATTTACTTGACGCTGGCGTGGATCTTCAGCAGTTGGACCCGGCCCGTGGTGGTCATGGCTATCATTCCGTTTGGCCTGATCGGAACGATCTATGGTCATTATGTCTGGGATGTCCCGCTGAGCATGTTCACCGTTGTCGGCATGATCGGGATGGTGGGGATCATCATCAATGACAGTATTGTGCTGGTCACGACCGTGGACGAATACGCACAGGATCGGGGGCTGGTGCCTGCAATCATCGATGGGGCCGCAGACAGGCTGCGCCCGGTGATGCTGACCACACTGACGACGGTGTTGGGCCTGATGCCGCTGCTTTACGAAGGATCCAATCAGGCCGAGTTCCTGAAACCCACGGTGATCACGCTGGTCTTTGGTCTGGGCGCTGGCATGTTCCTTGTGCTGCTGGTGGTGCCATCGCTGATGGCGATGCAGCAGGACATCCGCAAACAGGTGCAATCGGCCAAGCGGGCGCTGCGCGGGCGGCATTTTGGCATGTGGGCACCGGCGGGGCTGGGGGCTGCACTGGCGCTGGCGCTGTTCGCTGTGACCGTCGCACCGGTGCTTTTGACCGGTGCCGCATGGGGACCGGCCGCAGACCTGCTGCCGATGCTCAATGGCGGGTTTGTCCCGGCGTTCGGGGTGTTTGTCGCGGGGCTGGCGGTGATCCTGCTGGCGATCTATGTCAGCGCCGCGCTGACCATGGGCTTGCGGCGCCGGGCCTAGCCTGCACTGCAGCCGCGAATATCGACAGCGCTCTGGCTGCCCAGCACAGTGATGCGCATCGCCGACCGGTCCAGCGCAAAGGCAACGCCGCTGGTATGAACCATATCGACGGTTGCCAGCAGCCGGTCGCCGGTGCGGGCCACATCCGCCTCTGACACCCAGACCAGCGGATCGGCGGTTTCGATCACGACAACCTCTGACGTGCCCGTGGCAGGCAGGTCAATCGCCGTGGTCACGCGCAGCCCGTCACTGATTGGGGCAATGGCACAGGTGACAGCACCTACATTGGCCTCGTCCCGGTTCAGCGGGCGGTCGATCAATGCGGCGGCGATGGATGTATCGCGGCTGCCGGTGACGGGCAGCATGGCGTTGAAGCTGAGGCTGACAGGAATGCAGATATCTTCGCACACGCCGATATGCAGGTCGCCGCTGATCTGGATCGGGGCGTCAGTATCGGCGCTGGCCACGGTGATCGGCACCACGACACTGTCGGTATATCCGATGGACCGCATCCCGTTCTGGTCAAAAATCTGTGGCACCGGCCAGTGCGGTGTCACGCTGGTGATGTTGTCAGAACTGGCAAATGAAAACTGCGGCGGAATGCCCGCGTCGCCCGGCGCGCGCCAATAGGTTTTCCAGCCTTCCTCAAGGGTAATGCGCAGACCCGCGATGTGATCGCCATTGGCCGCCCGCCACCCCGGCAGCACCTCAACCGTAGCGAGATCATCAAAAGGCCCCGCAACCACAGCGACGGGCAAAGCAAGGAAAAACAGGGCTGTCAGCATCTTTTTGCGCATGAAAGCTTACTTAAGCATTGGCGATGTAATGGGAAGTCACGTTTGGGAGAGGCCCTATCAGGTTGCCTCTTGCGTCAGCCAAAGGGGAGGCTCATTTTAGTTAACATGAAAACGGAATCAACGAATCTTGCCGGGAAACTGCTGATCGCGATGCCGGATATGGGTGATCCCCGCTTTGCCCAGAGTGTGATTTACATGTGCGCCCATTCCGATGATGGCGGCATGGGTTTGATCGTGAACAAGCCGCAGGTGGACATCCAGTTTGGCGATCTTCTGGATCAGCTGGGCATCGACCGAGCACCGGGCGTACGTGATATCCGGGTCCATTTTGGTGGGCCTGTGGATCATGCGCGCGGCTTTGTTTTGCACAGCATCGATTACCGGTCCGAAATTGGCACGCTGCAGGTCGACGACCGGATCGGCATGACCGCGACCATGGACGTGCTAGAGGATATCGGGAAGGGCAAGGGCCCCAAAGCGTCGATGCTTGCACTGGGCTATGCCGGTTGGGGACCGGGCCAACTGGAATCCGAGATTGCCCAGAACGGCTGGCTCACCTGTGATCCACGCGACGACATCGTTTTTGGCAGGGCCAACGAACATAAATGGACCGCCGCGCTGAAAGTGCTGGGGATCGATCCGCTATTGCTGTCAGCGACAGCAGGTCGGGCCTGAAGCCGAAAGACCGGCTTGGGTCAAAATACCGATGACGTTCAGGCGCCAAAGGCGCTTGTGTCTGAATAAACACGCCAATCGGCGATCTTGTTGCCTTTGAACCGATAGATATCCGTGCACGGCACATCCAGCGATGCGCCATCCGCAATACGCGTGAAATGCGACGTGACCTCGAAAATCGCGGTATCATTGCGGCTGAACATCATATGGATCGTGTGCCCGTCCCAACGCACGCGCTGCGTCTGCCAGTCCATATAGTTGCGGATACCGTCGATGCCCGTGACAGGGGCGCGATGGCCGACGCGGTATTGAACATCGGGCGTGAAAAAATCGCGCGCGGCGTTCCAGTCGCCCCGACCTATTGCGGACTCCATCTTTTCCACCTGTTGGGTCAATGCGGAAGGTTCGTTGATCATGGCGCAATCCCCTGAGCCTGCATGGCTGATCTGACCGCCGGATGGTCACAAAGCTGCTGATAAAAGGCATCTGTGGCAGGCCATGGGGCCAGCCCATCTGGCAGGCTGTGTGCCGCCCATCGCAACATTGGCACGGCATAGAAATCCACAACCGTCAGTCCGTTTCCGACAAAGGTATTGCGGCCTGACAGATGTGTGTCGATCAGGCCGAGCCCGTTCTTCACAAGCTCCAATCCAGCGGCCTTCACATGTCGTTGTGCGTCGGCGCTCTGATCGGTGCTGTAACGTTTCGGTACGAAAACCGGAAAGAAGGCCGGGTGAAAGTCGCCCGTCAGGAATGCGCACCATTTCGTCACTTCGGCCTGTTGGCGGACATCATCGCCACCAGTCAGGTCAGACCGGTCATGGGTGGCGCAAATGAAATGAAGAATGGCGTCGCACTGGGTGAGTATATCCCCATCCCCAACGTCAACTGCAGGCACCGCGCCGGTCGGGTTGATCGCCCGGTAGCTGTCATCGCGTGGTGCTTCGGTCAGGGTGTAGTCCGCGCCGATATGTTCAAGCAGGATATGCGGGGCGAGAGAGCAAGCCCCAGGGCGATAATAAAGATGCAATGTGTTCTTGGCCATGCATCCAAGTTAGGCATCGGGACAGGGAATGCCAGTTCAGTTGTCCAGAAGCGCCTCGATAATCGCATATGCGCTGTCACTCGACCAATCGGCATCCCCCTGAAGCCGGGCAATTTCCTGACCTTCGGGATTCAGGATCAGCGTGACCGGCAGACCCAGAATGCCAAGACTGCGCGCCAGCGATTGCCGTGCATCCGTATGCAGCGGCAGATTGTCCACCTCGATTTCGGCAAAGAACCGTTCCATTGCGGGACGCGGATTCCGACCTGTCGCTATCGTGACCACTTCGAACGTGTCACCCCTCAGGTGCGCCTGCATGGCCGACAGCATCGGCATTTCCTTGCGGCAGGGCGCACACCAGGTGGCCCAGAAGTTCAGAACCACATATTTGCCTTCATAGGCGGCCAAGGTCATTTCGCTGCCATCCTCGGCTGTGAAAGGCACGTCAGACCCCGCAACCGGTGCGCTGTGTACGATCAGCTTGCGCATATCGCCTTCGCGCAATGCGGAGATATCATCGGCGTGGCCTGCGTTTGCAACGGCTGCGATGGCCGTATAAAGCAGGGCTGACAGTAACTTCCGCATGAGACGTATCCTTTATGACCAAATCCGCGAACACAATGTGGGGCGGGCGTTTTGCCGCCGGACCAGACGCGATTATGGAGGCAATCAACGCCTCGATCGGGTATGACCGACGCCTGGCACCGCAGGACATCGCAGGCTCACGCGCCCATGCCGCCATGTTGGCCGCCACAGGCATCATTAGCGATAACGATGCAAAGGCGATCCGGGAAGGTCTGCTCACTGTATTGTCAGAGATTGAAACCGGGGATTTTGCGTTTTCCACGGCGCTCGAAGACATCCACATGAATGTGGAGGCACGGCTGAAAGAACTGATCGGCGAACCGGCGGGCCGTTTGCACACGGCCCGGTCGCGCAACGATCAGGTGGCGGTTGATTTCCGGCTTTGGGTCCGCGATCAATGCGATCAGGCAGATGAGGCGCTCAGCGCGCTGCAAAAGGCGCTGCTTGGTCAGGCAGAGGCCGGGGCGGATTGGGTCATGCCTGGTTTCACCCATTTGCAAACCGCCCAGCCGGTGACATGGGGCCATCATATGCTGGCCTATGTCGAAATGTTCGCACGCGACCGGTCCCGCTTTGCGGATGCGCGCAAGCGGATGAACGTATCGCCCCTGGGCTGCGCGGCCCTCGCTGGCACCTCATTCCCGATTGATCGGGACATGACTGCGCAAGCGCTGGGCTTTGACGGACCCATGGCCAATTCGCTGGATGCGGTGGCGGACCGTGATTTCGCGCTGGAATTCCTAGCCAGCGCCAGCATCTGCGCGATGCACCTGTCGCGTCTGGCCGAAGAACTGGTGATCTGGTCCTCGGCCCAGTTCCGGTTCGTCAAGATGTCGGACAAATGGTCCACCGGGTCGTCCATCATGCCGCAAAAACGCAACCCCGACGCGGCGGAGCTGATCCGCGCCAAGATAGGGCGGATTTTCGGGGCCAATGTCGCCCTGATGACCGTGATGAAGGGGCTGCCGCTGACCTATTCCAAGGACATGCAGGAAGACAAGGAACAGACATTCGATGCCGCCGACAACCTGATGTTGGCGCTGGCCGCGATGACCGGGATGGTGGCGGATATGACCGCCAACCGCGCCAACTTGAAAGCCGCCGCCGCCAGCGGATTTTCGACAGCGACCGACCTTGCCGATTGGCTGGTCCGCGAACTTGGGCTACCGTTTCGGGACGCGCATCACGTGACCGGATCGCTGGTCGCGATGGCAGAAGGCAAGGGCTGTGACCTGCCCGATCTGACGCTGGAGGATATGCAAACCGTGCATGATGGCATCAGGGCGGATGTGTTTGATGCGCTGGGGGTTGAAAACTCTGTCGCGTCCCGCACAAGCTATGGGGGAACGGCCCCGTCGCAGGTCCGCGCCCGGGTGGCCCATTGGAAGGAAGCTTTGAAATGAAACGTATCGCGTTGATTTTGGGCCTGATTGGTCTGGCCGGATGTGGGGCCGATGGGGCCCCCTTTACCCCCAATGCCAGTGTCGGGGTCGGCATCGGATCGGGCGGGGTCAGCACCAGCACGACCGTGGGCGCCAGCAATGGCACCGTTTCTGTCGGGGTGGGCTTCTGATGCGCGCGGTTTTCCTGCTGCTCGCGATCTGGGGCACGATCCACCCGATGTATTATTTCATCAGCTGGTTTCAGGAAAACGGCTGGAACCTGATGGCTATGGTGGACGCCTGGCACGCCAATGCCGCGACCAGCGGGCTGGTCTGGGATCTGACGATTGCCGCAGTGGCGCTGACCCTGTGGATCATCACCGAAGCCTTCAAGAACAAAAACTACCTCAGCCTGATCGCCATACCGGCCACATTCTGCATTGGGGTGAGTTGCGGTCTGCCGCTTTACCTCTACCTGCGCGGTCGGATTGTCGTGATCCGTGATCCACACAGGGTGCGCGTTTAAGTCCAACACACAAGGGTTGGCGTTTGATCCCGATCTGCTATGTCCCGGGGTGGTTTATCGTTGAAGGTCATCACCCTTGGATCATTTTCTCTATCGTGACGGCGCGCTTTATGCCGAAGACGTGCCCGTCGCTGACATTGCGGCGGCTGTGGGCACGCCGTTTTATGTCTATTCCACCGCCACCCTGACCCGGCATTTCAAGCTGTTTGACGAGGCGCTGGATTGGGCCGACCATCTGGTCTGCTACGCGATGAAATCGCTGTCCAATCAGGCGGTGATCAAGGTGCTGGCCAATGCCGGGGCTGGCATGGATGTGGTGTCGGTCGGTGAATACATGCGCGCCCGTGCCGCTGGTGTGCCCGGCGACCGCATCGTGTTTTCGGGGGTCGGCAAAACGGCGGACGAAATGCGTACCGCATTGCAGGGCGGCATCCGCCAGTTCAACGTGGAAAGCGAGCCGGAGATGATCGTGCTGGATCAGGTTGCGCAATCGCTGGGCATGGTCGCCCCGATCACCGTACGGGTGAACCCGGATGTTGACGCCAAAACCCATGCCAAGATCGCGACCGGCAAGTCCGAAAACAAATTTGGCATCCCGATCAGCCGCGCCCGCGAGGTCTACGCGATGGCCGCCAAGATGCCGGGCCTGAAGGTGATCGGGATCGATGTGCATATCGGATCACAGCTGACCGAACTGGAACCGTTCGAGGCCGCCTACAAAAAGGTCGCCGAACTGACCGAACAGTTGCGCGCCGATGGGCACGAGATCAGCCGCCTTGATCTGGGTGGGGGCCTGGGCATTCCCTATGCCCGCTCGAACACCGCACCGCCGCTGCCCACCGATTACGGCGCGTTGATCCAGCGCACCGTCGGCCATCTGGGTTGCGAGATTGAGATTGAGCCGGGGCGGCTGATTTCCGGAAATGCCGGGCTGATGGTGTCAAAGGTGATCTATGTGAAATCCGGCGAAGACCGGGAATTTTTGATCATCGACGGCGCGATGAATGATCTGATCCGCCCTGCCATGTACGAAGCCTGGCATGATATCGTGCCAGTGATCGAACCGGCCCCCGGCACCGAACCCGCCAAATACGATATCGTCGGCCCTGTCTGCGAAAGCGGCGACACATTTGCCAAAGCGCGCGAAATGCCGCCGGTGCAGGCCGATGACCTGATCGCTTTTCGGTCTGCAGGGGCGTATGGTGCGGTTATGTCGTCTGAATACAACTCGCGCCCACTGATCCCAGAGGTGCTTGTGGACGGAGATCAATTTGCAGTTATTCGCGCACGCCCTACCTATGAAGACATGATCGCGCGCGATACACTGCCGCCATGGCTGACCTAGCCAGAACCGAGGGAGAGGCCCGCTGAAGGACCAACCTGACCAGATGCGCCATTTGCGCCTGCCGGTGGCAGTCACGCGGGCAGGCATGATCGCCGAGCAGGTGGTGCGGGCTTTCTGGCCGCTCTGGACGGTTGCGTTTCTGATTATGGCCCCTTTGATGATGGGTTGGCAGGATGATCTGCCGCTTGAGGTTTTCTGGGGCGCTGCGGTCGTGTCTGTGCTGGCGTTTCTGGCCGCCCTGATCTGGGGTGCGCGCAGGTTCCGTGTGCCCTCGCGCGTTGAGGCGGTTGAACGGGTCGATGCGGCCATGCCAGGCCGCCCCATTGCGGCCATCGCCGACACCCAGGCGATTGGCAGCGGCGATGCCGCGTCTGAAGCCGTGTGGCGCGCCCATGTGGCCCGCATGGCGGAACGGACCAAATCCGCCCGCGCTGTGGAGCCGGATTTACGGGTTTCGGACCGTGACCCTTACGGTTTGCGATTTATCGCATTGCTCTTCTTTGTCACCGCGTTGCTGTTTGGGTCGCTCTGGCGGGTCGGATCGGTTGGCGAAATCGTCACCGGCGGCGAACCGACATTGGCCAGCGGTCCGGTCTGGGAAGGCTGGGTCGAACCGCCTGCTTATACTGGCAAGCCGTCCATCTACCTTAACGATGTCCCTGAAGGCCCGTTGCGTGTGCCTGAGGGCAGCCAGGTCACCCTGCGTCTTTATGGTGAGGTTGGCGCGCTGACCGTGGCCGAAACAGTATCAGGCCGCGTGGGCGAGGTGGGGGCCGCATCTGAGGCGCAACAAAGCTTTGAAATCACCCAATCGGGCAGCCTGTCTGTTGAAGGGCCCAATGGGGTTAGCTGGGCAGTGACCGCTATCGCCGACCAGCCCCCGACCGTCGAGATGACTGGCCCGATTGAAGCGGATGCAGGCGGCGAGCTATCGCAGCCCTTTACCGCAACCGACGATTACGGTGTCGAATCCGGGACCGCGACCATCACACTCGATCTCGCATCGGTGGACCGGGCCCATGGGCTGGTCATCGACCCTGATCCGATGGAACCGCTGGTGCTCGACCTGCCGATGCCCTTTACCGGCGACCGCTCCGATTTCGAGGAATTCCTGATCGAGAACCTCAGCGAGCATCCATTGGCCAATCTGCCCGTGACCATGCAGCTTGCGGTGACGGATGCGTCCGATCAAACCGCGCAGACCCCGTCCGAACAGCTGATCCTGCCCGGTCGGCGGTTTTTCCAACCCTTCGCCAAGGCGGTCATCGAACAGCGGCGCGACCTGATGTGGTCCAAGGCTAATGCTCCACGCATCAACCAGATCCTGCGCGCCATGTCGCACAGACCCGAAGGCCTGTTTTCCAACGAAACCACCTATCTGCGGCTGCGCACGATCATCCGGCGACTGGATAACATGGCTGAATTCGGCATGAACGATGAAGGGCAGGCCGAGATTGTGCAGGCCCTCTGGGATCTTGCCATCCAACTTGAAGACGGGCGTCTGGCCGATGCCCGCGCGCGTCTGGAACGGGCACAGGAGCGGCTAGCCGAGGCGATGCGCAACGGCGCCTCGGACGAAGAAATCGCCGAACTGATGCAGGAATTGCGCGAGGCCACGAACGACTACATGCGCATGCTGGCCGAAGAGGCGGAGCCGGGCGAGGATGGCACCGATCAGCGCGACATGGCCGGCAACAGCACCGAAATGTCCATGGACGAATTGCAGGCGCTGATGGACCGGATCGAGGAGCTGATGCAGGAAGGCCGGATGGCCGAGGCGCAAGAGCTGATGGAACAGCTCAACGAGATGATGGAAAACATGCGCGTGACGCGCGGCGAAGGTGGCGACGGGCCGCAGACCCCGGGCCAGCAATCCATGCAGGACCTTGCCGAGACGCTGCGCGATCAGGAAGACCTGTCAGATGACGCCTTCCGCGATCTGCAGGAACAATTCAACCCCGGCCAGCAGGGCCAGCCCGGTCAACCGCAACAACCCGGTCAGCAAGGGCAACAGGGCCAGCAAGGGCAGCAGCCCGGCCAGAATCAGCCCGGCCAGCAAGGCCAGAACGGGCAGCAGCCCGGTCAGGATGGCAGACAGGGGCAGGGGCAGGGCGTCGGCCGTGACGGGCAAAGTGGCCAGCAGGGTGATAATGGGCGCGGCGGTGAAGGCGATGAACGCAGCCTTGCCGACCGTCAACGCGCCTTGCGCGACGAGCTGGAACGCCAACGCAACGGCCTGCCCAGCCTCGACGGTGAAGCAGGCGATATTGCCCGCCGGTCGCTGGAGCGCGCCGAAGGCGCGATGGAAGGGGCAGAGGACGCGCTGCGCGAGGGTGATCTGGCCGAAGCGATCGACAGACAAGCCGAAGCCATGGACGCATTGCGCAACGGGATGCGTCAACTGGGGCAGGCGCTTGCCGAAAACCAGACCGCCGAACCGGGGCAAGGGTCCGAACAGGGCGAAGCATCAGGGCGGCCCGTACCCGGCCAGCGCGACCCGCTGGGCCGCGAAATGGGCAATACCGGCCAGTTGGGCACTGATCAGGAAATGCTGGGCCGCGAGGAAATCAACCGCCGGGCCGAAGAACTCTTGGGTGAAATCCGCCGCCGGTCAGCCGAACAGGACCGGCCAGAGGTCGAACGGGATTACCTGCGGCGCTTGCTGGATCAGTTCTGATTATTCGGTCGCGGGTGCGTCGCCTTCGACGGCTGGCGCTGCCTCATCCGGGGCCATCATATCCTCGACCATACCCTGCAGTGCCTGAATCTGTTCATTCAGCCATAACCGCAACTGATCCACCGTTGCGACATAGCTGTTCATGATATCCTGCGTCTGGGGCAGGTTTTCGGTGATCTGATCGGCAAAGAAGTAAGGCGTGATCAGGATCGCCATCAATAACAGCACCATAAAGAATCCGCGGCGGAACCCCCGCCGCTTGACGACTTCGACATGTTCTTCTTCGGTCAGGCCGGATGTGTCACTGGCCTGGGCGCGGGCCTGCAGGGTTGCGTTGATCTCGTCAATACCGGGCATGGTGCGCACATTTGCCCCATGCACTGCCCCGGTTGACGCGGCGGCGACGGCGGCAGGGCTGATTTCGTCGCCAGTGGCGATCCGGGAAATGCGCTGGCGGGTCTGTTCGGCCCGCTCGCGGGCGGTCTGACCTGTTCGTTCATTGGGATGCGGCTGCGCCTCTTCGGTTGCCTGCACCTCTTTTTCGCGGGCGGCTTCTTCGCGCAGGATATCGGCGATGGACGAATCCAATGGCTTTCGCGGCATGTCTTCGACAGGCTTGTGTCGGGGGCCGTCGCTGACCGCCGGCCCTGTTGGTCCGGTCATGGGGCGCGGCTTCGGGGCCTGGGTCAGCGGACGGCCGGCGATCTTGGGCTTGTCCATCTGAAACCAGGTATGAGAGCAGCTGGAACATTGCACGTCCCGTCCGCCCTCGGGAATGACATCATCCGCGATGTCATACTGCGCATCACATTTAGGGCAAATCAGCCGCATCTCGTTATCCTTCTGCCCGTCAACCAACAGTTCTTATTGTTTTGTTAAACCACAATCTAACAATCAGCGCGGCAAACGCAAAGGATTTGCGTGCCCGCTCGGCGGGGGATGATTGAAACCTGTTGCAGATTTGGGCAGAACGGCAGCGTGATCAAAGGGTATAGGCCGTGATTGAACTGCAAAATGTGTCCTGCGGCTATGGGGGCAATCCGCTTTTTTCCCAGTTGTCACTGGAGCTTGCGCCGGGATCGTTCCACTTTCTGACAGGGCCGTCCGGGGCGGGCAAGACCACCCTGCTTCGGCTCTGCTATGCTGATCTGCGCGCCCAATCGGGTCAGGTTCTGCTGTTCGGGCGGGATGCAGCGACGCTGGACCGGGACGCGGTGGCAATGACCCGCCGACGCATCGGTGTGGTCCATCAGGATTGTCAGTTTCTGGATCACCTGCCGATTGCCGAAAACATCGCCTTGCCCCTGACGGTCGCTGATCGCGCGTCAGAGGCGGCGGGCAATCTGCCAGAATTGCTGGCCTGGGTCGGGCTGCAGGCGCAGGCCAACCAGTTGCCACCGGAACTGTCCGGGGGTGAACGCCAGCGGGCCGCACTGGCCCGCGCGGTGATCATATCACCCGATCTGATCATCGCCGATGAGCCCACCGGCAATGTCGATTGGGAGATGTCGCAGCGTCTCATGACCCTGCTGGTCGAACTGAACCGGATGGGCAAGACCATCCTGATCGCCACCCATGATCTGACCATGATCCGGTCGATGAAGGCTGAAATCAGTGCGCGGGTCCTGCGACTAAAGGACGGTGAGCTGCAGCAAGCGGGGTCAGAGCTGTGATCGCGCCATTGAAAGGTGCGCTGGACCTGATCGTCGGTGATCCGCAAGCCGACCGTGCCGTGCCACCCACCGGCATCACGGCACGCCTGACCGTTTTTGTTGCCGGTGCGATGGCGTTTCTGGCGGTGTTTGCCCTGGCCTTGTCGCTGACGGCGGGGCGCGTGGCGGATCGCTGGGCGAATGAGCTTGCCCAGGCCGCCACCTTACGCCTGCCCGCAGACGCACCCGACACCGATATCGAACTTGCACTGACCATCCTGTCCACCACCCCCGGTATCGCCAATGCCCGCGCGCTGACGGATGCGGAGCAACAGGCCCTGCTGTCACCGTGGTTCGGGCCTGATCTGGTGCTTGATACACTCCCCGTGCCTCGCCTGATCGAGGTGATCGCCGATGATGACAGCTATGATGATGCCGGTCTGCGCGCCCGGCTGACCGCCGAACTGCCGCAGGCGACATTGGATGATCACGGGCGCTGGCGTGCGCCGCTCATTGCGGCGGCATCGCGGCTGCGGCTGATCGGCTGGCTGGTGATCGGTCTGATCGGGGCCGCCATGGCCGCGATGATTGCGCTGGCCGCGCAGGCATCGCTCGCGGCGAACGCGCAGGTGATCCGGGTGCTGCGGCTGGTGGGCGCACGCGACATCTATATCGCCCGCGCCTTTGTGCGCCGCTTTGCGCTGCGCACCGGGGTCGGGGCCATGGTTGGCGTCGTGCTTGGCGTTGCAGTGCTCCAGCTTTTGCCGGGTGGTGATGGCACTGGCGGGTTCCTTGCCAATATCGGGTTTGAAGGGGCAGGGTGGCTCTGGCCTCTGGTCATTCCGCTGCTTGCGGCTATCGTGGCATTCGTCGCCACCCGCGCGGCGGCACTGGCAAGGCTGAGGGAACAGACATGAGCTATGCAATTCAATGGCTGCGGTCGCTGATCTTTAACGGGCAGATGTATCTGGCCATGCTGGTGATCGGTCTGATCTATCTTCCGGCGGCGATTGTATCGCGACGGGGGGCCATCGCGGGCTGTCACGCCTATTGCCGGTGGATCCGCTGGACGGCCTCCTGGATTATGGGGCTGAAAACCGAAATCAGGGGCGACCCACCCACGGACGAGGTGATGGTTGCGGCCAAACACCAGTCATTTCTTGATGTGCTGATGATCTACGGGGCGATCCCGCGCGGCAAATTCATCATGAAATCCATCCTGAAATACGCACCCATCATCGGGCAGTTCGGTCTGCGCATCGGCTGTATCCCCGTGGATCGGGGCAAGCGGGGGCAGGCGGTCAAAAAAATGCTGGCCGATGTGCGTGCTGGGCGCGCCCTGCCGGGACAGTTGATCATCTATCCGCAAGGCACGCGCACGCCACCGGGGGAAAAACGGGCCTACAAGATCGGGACCGGGGTGCTTTATCGCGAACTGGGGCAACCTTGTGTGCCCGTCGCCACCAATGTGGGCGTGTTCTGGCCCAAGCGCGGGGTCTACCGCAAACCGGGCACGGCCGTGTTCGAATTTCTGCCGCGGATCGAACCGGGGCTAGAGGTGGATGAATTCATGGCCCGGCTTGAAACTGACATCGAAACCGCATCAGACCGGCTGAATGCGGAGGCAGGGTTTCGCAGTGACTGATACGATCACCGATATCGCCACGCTCGAGTCGATCTATGGCACCCCGGCAGAGGCGTCGTTGATCAAGGTCGCCGACCGGCTGACCCCGCTTTATTCCAAATGGATCATGGCGTCGCGGCTTTGCGTGGTGTCCACCGTCGGCCCTGACGGGACCGATGGCAGCCCGCGCGGCGATGATGGCCCCGTGGTGCAGGCGCCGGATGCCAAAACGCTGCTGCTGCCGGACTGGCGCGGCAACAACCGTATCGACACGCTGCGCAATATCGTGGCCGACGGGCGGATCAGCCTGATGTTCATCGTGCCCGGCTCGCATAATGTGATCCGGGTTAACGGAACCGCCGTGGTGTCGGTCGCCCCCGACCTGCTGGGCCGGTTCGATCAGAAGGGGCGGCAACCACGCAGCGTCATCGTCATCACCGTGGCCGAGGTTTACAGCCAATGCGCGCGGGCGTTGATGCGCGCCCGTATCTGGGCTTCTGGCGACGAAAGCGCGGATTTACCCAGTATCGGCGCGCTGCTGGAAGAACAGAAAAACGACTTTGACGGTGCGGCCTATGATGCCGAATGGGCCGCGCGTGCGGTCAAAACCATGTGGTAGTCCGGGTCAGCGTAAGCGGCGTACAGGCCGACGCACGGAGGCTTCAACAGGTGGCTTGCGCCAATGCAGGTTGCTGTCCGGCCCCAACCCATAGCGCAGGCACAACCCAATCACACACAGGCTGATGACCAGCCAGATCCCGCCCCACATCACGGTCGCGCCGCCGAATTCCTCGGCCAGCATACGGGCGTCTGACCGCAACTCGGACCGGGCAATCGTGTCGCTGAAAATGTCGTAAGGGACGTACAACATACTGCTCAGCCCGATGACCCGCAGCACCAGATCATTGATCCCATGCCCCAGAAAACGCGACATGGCCAGCATCGCGACACCCGTGCCAATGCCAAATATCAACGCAAAACCGTCGCGGATATAGAGTGCCGTGACCAGCAACGTCACCCCACCGCAGACCGCCATGATGATGCGGTCTGCCTTGGTCCGCAGAGCGGCCACCAGCAAAGCGACCCCGATGATCAGTGACCCCAGATAGCCCGATGACAGCGACAGAAACCGGCTGCCGCCACGGGCGGTCACCATGCCCCCCTGATTGGTCGAGATTGTCAGGCTTTCAACCTGGCCCCCGGTCAGGACAACGGTCACCGCATGGGATAATTCGTGCAGGAACACGACCAGAATCTTCAGCGGGATCATCACGGGGGTGTTCCACAGGGCAAAAACGATGCCTGTCAGCACGATCAGCTGCCAATGTCCTTTGATCAGTTGCAAGGGCCTGTCCGGATGCGGTTTCTGCCACCAGATGGCCCGAAACCGACAGGTTTTGCCAGTGCTAACTTGCCTTGCGCAGACCGAATTCTTTCAGCGCCCCCGCCGACATCGGCCTGGCAAAGGCGTAGCCCTGCAGCGTGTCGCATCCCAGATCGCGCAGTAGATCGGCATGCGGCATGGTTTCCACACCCTCAGCCGTGACGCCAATATCCATCGACCGGGCAATATCCACAATGCCCTTGATCAATTGCGTATTCGCTTCGCGTTCGAGGATCGGTTGCACCAGATGACGGTCGATCTTGAGCCTCTCTGGCCCGATATTCATCAACGCCGAGATGGACGCACGCCCGCTGCCAAAATCATCAATCTGCACGCCGATGCCGCGTTCGCGCAACTGGTCCAGCATCCAGTGAAATTTATCGCCCTGCTCGTCGAAAAAGATTGATTCCAACAGTTCAAAGGACACCCGAAAATCGCCAGTCAGCCCATCCAGGCTGCGCAGTAGCATCGGGTCGAATAACCGCTGTTGACTGATATTGACCGACAGTTCGGGAATACGCAGCCCGTGATTGTTCCAAAGATCATTGAGAACACAGGTCGCCTTCCAAAGAACCTGCTGATCAATGTCATGCACGATCTTCATATCATTGGCGGCTGCCAGAAACTGGTCGGGGGTCAGCAGGCCCTTGGTCGGATGTTGCCAGCGCGCCAGCGCCTCAACTCCGGTCATTTCAAGAGTGTTGGCATCGTATTTAGGTTGGAAGAAGGGTATGAATTCGTCCCGTTCGACCGCCGCCAGCAGATCGTCGCGCAAGGACCGGCGTTGCGACAGCGCGGTGGCGATGCTTGCCGAAAATACCTGGGCCTGATTGCGCCCCGCCTCTTTCGCCTGATACAGCGCGATATCGGCGTCCACCACCAGACTGGACAGGTCCTGCGTTTCGGAGGTGCTGAAGGCAATCCCGACACTGGCCCCAAAACGGGCCTCCTCATCTTCGATCATCATTGGCTCCGCCAGCGCGCTGACAATGCCGTCACCCAGCACTTCGATCCGTTGTCTTTCAGACCGATCATAATCCAGCATGGGGCACAGCATGATGAATTCATCCCCGCCCACCCGGGCAACAAAATCGTCATTTCCGGACAGGCCGGTCAGCACTGCCGCCGCGCGTTCCAGCACCTGATCGCCAGCCGCGTGGCCCATCGTGTCATTGATCTCCTTGAACCGATCCAGATCGATATGCAGCACCGCCAATGGCATGTCACCAAAGGCCAAGAGCTTGGTATAGGCGGTCAGCCGATCCTCCAGGAAACGGCGATTGGGCAATTCGGTCAGCGCGTCATGCAAGGCGATATGGGTCAGCTGACCTGATTGATCGCGGATCTGAGCGGCAGTCTCGCGGACCTGTGTCATGATGTCTGCAAACGCGCCGGTAAATTCATGATCCTTCGCGGAGGCAAACTCGCCATTTGCCAGATCATGCATCGCTTTGCTGATGGCGCCAACGCTGTCATCAACACGGGTCACAAACCGGTTAATGTCATCAGCCAGCGCTTGCAGATTGTCGTCGGCGAAATGCGCCCCGACGCGTTGCGTGAAATCGCCGGCGCGGGCGGCGTTGATCACCCGACCGAACTCTGCCCTCAACTGCGTGGCCATTTCGCGCCGCTGCTGCTCTGCCTCCCTTTGGGTCTGGGCCAGCCTTTCGCGCTCGATAGCCAGTTCCGATGTGCGTGCCGCCACCTTGCGTTCCAGATTGCGGTTCAGATCGTCACGCTCTGACTCAAGGCGCCTGTTTCGTTGCAGGCTGGATTTGAACGTCTCCATCGCGCGCGCCACCTTGCCGATTTCATCCTGTCGCGATGTGGCGGGGATATCCGCATCAAGATTGCCACTTTCCAACGCCTCGACCGTATGTGCGATAGCCAGGATGGGGCGCGAGATCAGTCGCGCCGCCCACAATGCGCCCAGCGACAAGAGCGACCCAACCACGCCAACAGCCAGGAAGAAGGTCCAGATCAGGCGAACACTCCCCTGTTCAACCGCCGCAAGATCACGCAGCGCGAGGATCCGGGTCTGGGCCGCCATCGCCGCGAACAGGGTGGCCGTTGCGTCCAGTTCATGATCACTGCTTTCGACCTCCAGATCGGCATGGATCGTGAAGTCGATATCATTGGTTTGGGCTTCATTGACGACGCGATCCAACGCATCCATCCGGTATTCCAGATCAAGCTTTCGGACCCGAGGGTCCAGTTTTTGCCGCAAGGTGTTGATTCGGTCATAGGTATATTGAATGTCCTGACGCAGTTCCGCGATTTCGGCCGGGTCGGCCCCGTGTTCCAGCGTCTCTTCCAGCTCATGAAGTGTGCCGTGGATCTCCTCAACCAGAACCGGCAATTGCAGCGCGGTATGCTGGTAATTCAGGGATGTCTTGACTGTCTCTTGCAAGGCGGCAAGCCGTCTTTCGGCCATGTTCAGGCCTAACAGGACCATCAACATCACCACCAGAATGCCCGCTGCAGGGATCGTCACGACAATGCGGCGGATGGTCCAGTGACGGACGAAAAAACGATATGACCAGAGTGCTTTCATCCGGCGGGCTGGTCAGGCCGTGACCCGGCGACCGCTCTGATCGCGACCGCAAATCGCCCTGCTGTAAAAGCGGCAAGTCATCGTTGTCTCCGATCATGTCAGACCATGGTTCGGAGGTTTGATAGCAATCGGGCGTTAATAAACGATGTTCTGGACTGTCTAAACCTAAGCGGCCAGACCCTTTTCGCCCAGATGCAGGTATTTCTGGCGCCGATCCATGCGGACCTGATCGGCAGACTGACCATCAAGATCGGCCAGCATTTTTCCGATCGCCTTGCCAACCTCGTCAATGGCTGCATCCACATCGCGATGGGCGCCACCCAGCGGCTCCCTGATCACCACGTCGCAGACACCCAGCTCGCTCAGATCCTTGGATGTCAGGCGCAGGGCCTCTGCCGCTTCGCGCATCTTTTCGGCATCCTTCCACAGGATCGAGGCGCAGCCTTCGGGGCTGATCACCGAATAGATCGAATGTTCCAGCATGGCGACACGGTTGGCGGTGGCAAAGGCGACAGCGCCGCCTGATCCACCTTCACCGATAACCACGCTGATGACCGGAACCTTCAGATCAAGACATTTTTCGGTGGACCGGGCAATCGCCTCTGACTGGCCGCGTTCCTCGGCCCCTTTGCCCGGATAGGCGCCCGGGGTGTCGACAAGGGTAATGACAGGCAGACCAAACCGGTCCGCCAGACCCATCAGGCGAATGGCCTTGCGATAGCCTTCGGGGCGGGCCATGCCGAAATTCCGCTCGATCCGGGATTTGGTATCATTGCCCTTTTCATGGCCGATCACCATGACGGGCTTGCCATCGAACCGGGCAAGGCCCCCCATCACCGCGTGGTCATCGGCAAAGTTCCTGTCGCCGGCCAGCGGGGTATATTCGGTGAACAGGGCATCAATGTAATCCTTGCAATGCGGACGCTGCGGGTGGCGGGCAACGAGACATTTGCGCCATGGGCTGAGGTCCGCATAAAGACTGCGCAGCAGATCCTTGGCCTTCTTATCGAGGGCCGCAGCCTCTTTTTCCACGTCCATCTCGGCATTCTCGCGCGCCATGGCGCGCAGCTCTTCGGCTTTGCCTTCAATCTCGGCCAGCGGTTTTTCGAACTCGAGGTATTGGGTCATGGATCAGGGACCTTCTGGATGAACTCAATGATATATGGCGTAACGGTTGTAGCTTGGCAACGGCGGTTGGAAATCCGTTTCAGCCGTTTACAACGACGGCAAGCCGGGGCAAGACCTGCGGCGGGGGCAGATTGAAACATAGGAAAATCATATGCGTATATTGGGATTTGTCGGTGTTGTTGCATGTTTGCTGGCAGGGCCGGCCATGGCACAGGCCATTGATTTTGGCGATGACAGCAGTGAATGGGCCAATGACGGGGAATGCGATGATCCCCGGTTTCGCGGCCCAGGAATGACAAGCACACCCCTGTTGGATTCCGATATCCGCCGCGATGCTACTGACTGCCGGACAGCATTTGAGGCAGGACAGCTGAGACTGGCCGACGCCGGTGGTAAGCCGGTGAAGGTTGACGGCATCAACTTTGGTAACGACAGCAGCGAATGGGCCAATGACGGAGAGTGTGATGATGGCCGGTTTACCGGTCCCGGGCTGACATCAACGCCGCTTTTGCAAGAGGACGTGCTGGCAGATGCCACCGATTGCCGGAATGCCTACAATGCCGGTCAATTGCGGTTGCTTGGCGTGGCCGAGGATGGAACGATCGACTTTGGCAACGATAGTGGCGATTGGTCCAACGACGGCGAATGCGATGACATGCGCTTTGCCGGGTCGGGTATGACAGCAACGCCGCTTTTGCAGGCAGATATCATGCGCGATGCGACCGATTGCCGACAGGCTTACGATGCGGGTCGTCTGACCTTGGCTGGTCAATAAGGACCTTCGCGTCAGCCCGCGATCATCTCGGACTGGCGCACAATCACTTCGGCTTGCTTGATGGATGCAATATCCACCAGGCGGCCTTTGTAGACCGTGGCGCCCTCACCCCGTGCCTTTGCCTCTTCCATGGCGGCCAGAATTTCGCGGGCCTCGGCAACCGCTTCTTCTGATGGGGTGAACACCTCATTGGCCAAGGCGATCTGCTTGGGGTGGATCGCCCATTTCCCGACCATCCCCAGCGTCGCCGAACGGCGAGCCTGCGCGCGATAGCCTTCATCATCGCTGAAATCGCCAAACGGGCCGTCCACCGGCAGCACACCATGCGTCCGGCAGGCCGCCACGATGGCCGTTTGTGCCCAGTGCCACGGGTCAGAATAATGGCGGGTCTCACCATGCAGCATATAATACTGCTCCTGCGTGCCCCCGATGCCGGTGGTCTGCATGCCCATGGAGGCCGCAAAATCCGCCGCCCCAAGGCTCATCGCCGCCATGCGGGGTGAACTGGCGGCAATCTCTTCCACATGGGCGATACCGGCGGCGGACTCGATGATGACCTCAAAGCTGATCGGTTTCTTCCGACCCTTCGCCGTTTCAATGGCCGTCACCAGCGCATCGACCGCATAGACATCAGCGGCACAGCCCACCTTGGGGATCATGATCTGATCCAGCCGGTCGCCTGCCTGTTCCAGCACTTCCACCACATCGCGATACCAGTAGGGGGTATCCAGCCCATTGATGCGCACGCTCAGATATTTGGTGTTCCAGTCCACCTCATTGATCGCCTGAATGACATTCGCGCGGGCCGTGTCCTTGTCTGACGGGGACACGCTGTCCTCAAGGTCAAGGTTGATGACATCCGCCGCACTGGCCGCCATTTTCGCGAACAGCTTGGTGTTCGATCCGGGGCCAAACAACTGGCAGCGGTTCGGACGGGCAGGGGGTGTAGGTTGCAGGCGGAATGACATCTCTGATCCTTGAGTACGAAAGTTGCGCGATCAATCGTATTGGGGATTAGATTATTGCGCCATCAGGTGCAAGTCAGATTTAGCGTCCGCAGAAAATCATAGCTGCATTGCAGCAATGCCTATTTGATTTCGCCCCGATTATGGGGTGTGTAAGGTTTGATCGATCCGTTCGCACGGGGATAGGCGAATTGCGGCGTGACCGTTGCAATGCGCCCACCGAGTGGCACGGCTTTGACCAGTTTCCATTGTGGGACCATGTTTGAGCCCGGCGGATAATACTGGGCAACCGGTGTCATGGAGCGGTCATACAAGTTTGTACCGGCAGCAAAATCTTCGCGGGCCGTCATCATCTGATCGTGCTGTTCCGCCTCAAAGACTTTGCCATCGGGGAAGGCGGTTGAAAACTTGAATTCGACCTCATCCGGTGTTGGCACGCGCGCCAATGCATAGACATGGCACATGACCGCAAATTCATTCGGGCGCACACCAAGCAGCTTTTCGATCTCGCGCGAATTTTTGCCAAACAGGTATTTTTCCTGTGTGACGTAGCCCATGGCGGTTCCGTATTGCTGCAGCCCCAAATCTGCCGTGGGGCTGACGACTTTGACGATGCGATTGCCACCTGTCACGGTCCAGTGCCGCATCGAGGTTTCATGGATTGCGTCACCCAAATTCATGTCTCTACCTCTCAACCTGCACGGGAAATCTAAGGGCGCGGCAGGGACCTGTCGAGATACGTTTTCACACGCCAGCGGCAACAATTGCCTTGGCAAGGATCGGTACGGTTTGCGCATTCAGCCCCGCGATATTCATCCGGCTGTCGCCCACCATGTAAATGCCATGCTCCGCCCGCAGTTTCTCAACCAGTTCGGGGGTCGTGCCCAGCCGGCTGAACATGCCACGGTGATGGGCCAGAAAATCAAACCGGTCCGAATTGGTCAGTCGCTTCAACTCATCCGCGAGCTGTTGACGCAGAACCAGCATGCCCATGCGGGTTTCCTCCAACTCGGCCTCCCAATCGGCACGCAGCTCAGGATCAGTCAGAATGGTCGTGACCACCCGCGCCCCGTGATCAGGAGGAAAGGAATAATTCTGGCGGTTCAGATAGGCCAATGTCTGTTGGGCCAGTCCCTGCTGGGCACTGTCCTTTGCCACGGCCATCAGAATGCCGGTGCGCTCGCGATAGATGCCAAAATTCTTGGAACAGCTGGCCGCAATCAGACAATTGTCAAACGCGGATGCAATCTGGCGCGTGATCTTGGCGTCCTCATCCAACCCGTCGCCAAAGCCCTGATAGGCGATGTCGATCAGGGGAACGGCCCCTTTGTTCTGCATCAGCGTGATCACCTGTGCCATCTGATCAGCGGTCAGGTTCGCCCCGGTGGGGTTATGACAACAGCCATGCAGCAGCACCACGTCACCGGCGGCAATCTGATCCAGATCGGCCATCATGCCAGCGAAATCCACTTCGCGGGTCGCGCTGTCGAAATAGGTGTATTCGGCCATCTTCATGCCGAGATACTTGATGATTGACGGATGGTTTGGCCATGTGGGATTGGACAGCCAAACTGTGGCATCGGGGGCGGCCATCCTGATCAGTTCCAGCGCCTGCCGGATCGCACCTGTCCCGCCAGGGGTGGCGACTGCGGCAACCCGTTCTGAAGCCACGCTGTCAGCCAGCACCAGATCGCGCATTGCCGCGCCATAGGCCGGATCACCGGCCAGACCGGTATAGGCCTTGGTCGTCTGGTCGGCCAGAATACGGCGCTCTGCCTCTTTCACCGCACGCATGACCGGCGTGTTGCCCGACGCGTCCTTGTAGACACCCACGCCAAGGTCGATCTTGTCGTCGCGCGGGTCTTCGCGAAACGCGGCCACAAGGGCGAGGATCTTGTCGGCGGGTAGCGGTTGCAGGTGTTCCAGCATCAGGCGGCTCCGGTGGCAATAGGAAGGTCGGCATACATGCCCCATTCGGACCATGAGCCGTCGTAAAGCGAATAATCGGTCTTGCCGATCCGTTCCAGCGCAAGGGCGAGGATCGCGGCAGTCACGCCCGACCCGCATGTGGTAATGGCGGGTTTGCGCAGATCGACACCGGCATCCATGAAAACGGTGCGCAACGCGGTGGGCGGCTTCATCGTGCCGTCCGCGTTCAGCAAATCCTGATAATGCACATTCTTCGATCCGGGGATATGACCCTTGCGCATCCCCTCGCGGGGTTCATCAGCCTCGCCCTTGAACCGGGCGGGCGAACGGGCGTCGATAATCTCATGATCGCCCAGCTTGGCGGCGCGGGCCACTTCGGTCACATCACGGACCAGATCATCCCGGCGCTGCACGGTCATATGACGATCACGGATTGTAGGGGGAACGGTGGTCGTCTTGTGGCCGTCGGCGATCCATTTGGGCAGGCCGCCATCCAGCACGGCGATATTGGTCTGTCCCATCAGGCGGAACAGCCACCAGACACGGGCGGCTGAAAACAGGCCCATCCCGTCATAGACCACCACCTGATGCCCGTCGCCGACACCCATCGCCCGCATGCGCGACATGAACTTCTCCACCGGCGGGGCCATATGGGGCAGCTCGGACCGCAGATCGCTGATCTCGTCGATGTCAAAGAAACGGGTACCGGGGATATGCGCCTTTTCATACTCGGCCTTGGGGTCGCGCTGCATGTCGGGCAGATACCAGGACGCATCAAAGATCCGCAGATCAGGGTCCTTGAGATGGGCCGCCAGCCAATCGGTCCCGACAAGCGTTTTTGGATCATCAGCAGCAGACATCGGCCTTGCAATCCCCTTGGTGCGATTGGGTGCATGGGTATCCCGCACAGGCTGGCGTGGCAAGATCAGAAGGACAGGATAGAGCCTCCGAGAACGGCGTCAGAACCCGGCTTCGGCACCGGCGATCGGATCATCGCCCATATCATCCAGCCCGGCCAGCGGATCGCGGATAGTGACGTCATAGCGGCGGCCTGCCATCCGACGAAATGTCCACTTTTCAGGGTCGCGCATGTCGGCCGGGTCAAAATCGGCGGCGCGGGCATAATCATCCATGCTGTCCATCAGTTCATGGGTAAAGGCATCGGCGATATGGATCCGGTTATCGACGCGAAAGACAATGAAATAATGGTTGGGATAACGCTGGTCACCGTGACGGGTACTTTCGATCACGTCATGGCTGCAATTGGCCAGACCGTGCCCGATCCGGCCATAGGACACCGGTTGCCAGCGCCCGCGGGCGGAGATGTGGAATGTCGCTGAATTTGATCGGGTGCGGATTGGCCGCACATCATCAGAGTTCAGAAAATCCCCCAGCGCATCCGCCGTTTCAGGGCAGATAGCGGGGTTGTTGGTCCGGTTGGGGTTTATCTCGCGAAAAATGGCCATGGGGGTGCGCACAAGGCGGCGATAGGCTTCACACATCATTCAAACTCGCTTTATCAAATGCGGCGAGCCTAACAAAAAATGACGATTTTTTCAACTTTGCCTAGGGTTTCGTTGGTACCAGCGGCACCACTTTATCCTCAGGCTCTGGCGCCAGTTCTTCAAAATCGAAATTGTCCAGCCGGTCCGCCCGTTTGCCGGCCCGTGTCGCGGCGGTCAGCACGCCGGACACATCATCACCGGCCTGCCGCAGATGTATTTCCAGCTTGCCGGCCTTTTCGCCGATGATCTCCACATCGCGGTGCAACAGCCGCAGCGCCTTGCGGATCTCACCCGCCTGTTCGCGCATCCGCGCATCTTTGAGGATCGCGCGCATCGTGTTCAGCGTGGCCATGCAGGTCGTCGGCGATACGATCCACACACGCGCGTCAAAACCGGCGCGCACCACCTCTGGCAGGCGGGCGTGCAGCTCTGCATAAACCGCCTCTGACGGCAGAAACATGATCGCGCCATCCGCCGTCTCGCCCTCAATGATATAGCGTTCGCTGATATCCTTGATGTGCTTGCGCACCGCATTGCCCAGATCGCGCAGGGCCACCTGCTGCAATTGCGGGGTGTCAGCGGCGGCATAGCTTTCATAGGCCTCGAACGGGAATTTGGCGTCGATCACAATCGGCCCCGGCGGGTTCGGCAGATGCACCAGACAATCCGCGCGCCGGTTATTGGACAAGGTCGCCTGCAAGGCATAGCTATCCGCAGGCAGCGCCTTGGACACGATATCGGTCAGCTGGATTTCCCCGAACATCCCCCGTCGCTGCTTGTTTGACAGGATATCCTGCAGGGACAGCACGTCACCCGACAGTTTTTCGATATTGGTCTGGGCCTTGTCGATCGTGGCCAGCCGTTCCTGTAATTCCGTCAAGCTTTTGGTCGTCTTTTCCGAAGACCCTGTCAGGCTTTCCTTCATTCGTTCCTGCATTTCGGTCAGCGCGAGGGTCGACCGCCGCTGGCTTTCATGCAGTTGATCCGTCATCTGCTGGCGCACCTCCGCCAGCCGTTGTTCCATATTCTGCAAAACCTGCGCCTGCCCGTTGGCGGTTTGTTCACTGACCGTCTTAATACTGCCTGCCAGCGTATGCTGCCCTTGGTTCAGCACGCCGATATCCTGCGTCAGCCGCCCCACTTGCCCGGCCACGTATTCGACGGCTTGCGTTGATTTACCCGCGCGGCGGACCGTCATGATGAGCAGGATCAGGAACAGCAGAACGATGGCCGCACCAACCAGCCCCCCGATCACCATCGGGTCGTCAAAAGCATAGCTCTGATCGCCAATCTGGATCATGTACGTCCGAACAACCGCTCGATATCGGCCAGTTTCAGTTCCACATAGGTGGGCCGCCCATGGTTGCACTGGCCCGATAGCGGCGTCGCCTCCATCTCGCGCAAAAGCGCGTTCATCTCGGCCCCCTGCATCCGGCGGCCCGACCGGATGGAGCCATGGCAGGCCACCCGGCTCAGGATCGCCTCGATCCGGGCCTGCACCGATGCGCTATCGCCCTGATCGGCCAACTCGTCCAGAATATCGCGCAGCATCGCTTCGGCGCTGACCTCGCCAAGAATGGCCGGTGTTTCGCGAACCGCAATCGCGCCCCCCCCAAAGGGTTCCAGCGTCAGACCCAGCCTTGCAAGATCATCGGCAATCTCCATCAGTTGCGCGGCCTCGCTTTCCGTCATCTCTACAATCTCGGGGATCAGCAGGGCCTGCGCGGCAACGCCATTCTCGGCCATCTGGGCCTTCAGCTTTTCATAAACCAGCCGTTCATGCGCCGCATGTTGGTCGACAATGACAATGCCGGTTTCGGTCTGCGCGATGATGTAGTTCTCATGCACCTGCGCACGGGCAGCGCCCAGCGGCAGATGATCCGGCTCATCCTCCACCACGGGTTCGATCCGCGCCGATGGCGCCTCATGAAATCCGGGGGCCTGCGCCTGAAATGTCATCGACCGGGCGCTGAAACTTGGGCGGTCCATCTGGTAAACGCGCGGGCTTGCGGGCTCGGGCGTGATCGCGCCCAGCGTGGCATTGGCGACCGTGGTCGAGGCCCGATGGCCCGCCTCTGCCAACGCATGACGCAGCCCCGATACGATCAGCCCGCGCACTGTACCGGGATCGCGGAACCGGACCTCTGATTTTGCCGGATGCACATTCACATCCACCAGTGTCGGATCGCAATCGACAAACAGTGCCGCCACCGGGTGCCGATCACGCGACAGCACATCTATATAGGCGGCACGCAACGCGCCCAGCAGCATCTTGTCGCGCACGGGACGACCATTCACGAACAGGAACTGAGCCACTGCGGCCCCGCGCGAATAGGTGGGCAGGGCGGCATAGCCGGTCAGGTGAAACCCGTCACGCTCCGCGTCAATCGGCAGCGCATTTTCCGCAAAATCGCGGCCCAGCACCGACCGCAACCGCCCATGCAGCGCATCGAACAGATCACCGGTTTCGGCGTCCGCCCGAAAGATCGTGCGCTGATCGCCACCGGACGCATCGCGTAAAATGAACGTCACAAACGGCTCTGCCATCGCCAGCCGTTTGACCACATCACCCACCGCCTGCGCCTCGGCCCGGTCCGTGCGCAGAAACTTCAGCCGGGCAGGGGTGGCGTAGAACATATCGCGCAGCTCAACCACCGTGCCACCGGTCAGGGCCGCAGGGCGCACATCGCTCATCCGGCCGCCGGACACGGCAATACTATGCGCCCCATCCCCCGGCACACGGCTGGTGATCGTCAGCCGACCGACAGCGCCGAGCGACGGCAACGCCTCGCCCCGGAACCCGAAAGAATTGATGTTCAGCAGGTCCGATCCATCAATCTTTGACGTGGCATGGCGCGACAGGGCCAGCGGCAGATCACCCGCCGCCATTCCGCAACCATCATCGGTGACACGGATCAGCGTCTTGCCTCCATCTGCGACCACCACCTCGATCCGGGTCGCCCCCGCATCAATGGCATTCTCGACCAGTTCCTTTACGGCAGAGGCTGGACGTTCCAGCACCTCACCCGCCGCAATCCGGTTGATTGCGGCGTCATCCAGCTGCCGGATCACCGGGCGCGGCTGTATCTGGGGGTCTGCAATGGCCATGCCACAACTTATAGCATGGTGCGGCGATTCTGCGAGGGGGTTTGTCGGGCCGCCACAGCACGCCTTGCTCAGCATCTTTATATCAGCTATCATTTATATAAAGGATTCGTTATGCATATGACACCCGACAAATTCGCGGCCCTCGCCGACCCGACACGCCTTGCACTTCTGAGCGCGCTCGCGACTGGCGAAAAGACGGTGAACGAACTCACCGCGCCCTTTGATATGTCCCAGCCGGCCATCTCTCGGCATCTGAAAATCCTGCAAGAGGCCGGGCTGATCACGCGACGGATCGACGGAACCAAACGCCCTTGCCGATTGGCCCCCGACGGCCTCGAACAGATCGAAGCCTGGGCGAACATGATGCGCCGGACCTATACCGCCAATTACGACCGGTTGGATCAGGTGCTTGCCAGCCTACCGAAAGGAGACGCGGCATGACCAGACTGACCCTCACAACCGAAGGCGACCAGCATGTGATCGTGACCCGCCGTTTCGCGGCCAGCCCGGTGGACGTGTACCGCGCCCATGTGGAACCCGATCTGATCCGGCAATGGATGCTGGGCCCGGACGGGTGGGTCATGACAGACTGCCAGTCAGACCCGAAACCGGGCGGCAAGATTCGCTTTGCGTGGTCCGACGGCGGCGACGGCGGGTTTTCCCTGACGGGCGAATACCAGACGCTCGACCCCGGCAGACGGATTGTCCATGTCGAACGGATGCACCTGCCCGACCCCACGCCGGACAACCACATCGAAACAACCTTCGCTCCGGATGGGTCCGGCACGCTGCTGACTTTGCGCATGACCCTGCCCGATGCAGCGACGCGCGCTGCCATGCTGGAAACCGGGATGGAGGATGGCATGGAAGCCAGCTATGCCCGCATTGATCCATTACTGTTGGCGGTTGATGCCGGATAGCCGCCCGAACCCTCCCGCTTGAACTCTGGCCTCCCTTTATGTAAGTGATGACTTACATAAAGGGAGGCGAAGATGCGTATTCTGATTGTCGGCGGCACCGGGTTTCTGGGAGGAGCAACCGCGCGGGCCGCAATCGCGGCGGGGCACACTGTCACCATCATGACGCGCAGCGGCAAGGGCGTCGCGGACGGTGCCGCCACACTCATCGCGGACCGCACCCAAACACTGCCCGATCTGCATGGCCAATTCGACGCGGTGATCGACACCTGCGGCTACGCGCCCGACATGGTCAGCACACTGGCCCATGCGGTTGGCGATGTGCACTACGTCTTCGTCTCGTCCATTTCGGTCTATGACAATCTGTCGGAACCGGGACTGGACGAAATAGCGCCAGCATCTGCGGCCACCAGCGAACAGCGCGAAGAAGCCGCAAATGTGGACCCCGCGTTGCGTGGAACAGCAGAACCTTACGGCGCGGACTACGGCCCGCTCAAACGATCCTGCGAAGACGCGGCCATCGCCGCCTTTGGTGACAGGGCCACGCTGATCCGGCTGGGGCTGATCGTCGGGCCGGGGGATTACACCGACCGTTTCACATGGTGGGTCCGGCGCTGCGATACCGGCGGGGCGCTGCCGGTGCCAGACCCACCCGAGCGACCTATTCAACTGATCGACGTCGAAGACGCCGCGCAATTCATGCTGCATCTGGCCGAATGCGGCAGGGGTGGCACCTTCAACCTGACCGGCAAACTCATCACCTTTCAGGCGATGCTGGACGCCATCATCGCTGAAACCAAAGGCAAGCCTGACTTGACCTGGACACCGCTCAAAACCTTCACCGATGCGGGACTCGCACCATGGGCCGACCTGCCCCTGATCGTTCCGGATAAACCAACGGCCAGGCATATGCTGAATGTCAGCACGGGCGGCGCACAGGCCGCCGGGCTGAGCTGCCGGCCACTTCGCGAAACGATCCAAAGAACCCTGCAATGGGACCGCGCCCAGCGGGACACCCCCCTCAAATGCGGGATGTCGGCAGAGGCCGAACAGATGGTGATGATGGCGCAAGAGCCGTGATCATGAGGCCCCGGCACCACAAAACAACGCTGTCCCGGGCCTGACCCGGGACCTCTACGTCAGCCTCAATTTGTACTGTCCAGCCCCACAGGCTTGCCCACCACCACAAAATGCAACGCCTCGGGCTTCAGCAGTTCCGCCGCCACCCGGTTCACATCCTCAAGCGTCACCGCCTCGATATAATCATTGCGGTTGATCACATAATCCGGCGGCAGCCCGATCATCTGCATCCCCACCATGATCTTGGCAATCTCGCTATTGCCGTCAAAGCGCAGCGGATACTCGCCCGTCAGATAAGTCTTGGCAGTCTCCAACTCGTCCGGTGTCAAACCATCCTCCGCCATACGCGCCCATTCCGCGCGGATCACTTCAATCGCCTCGGCGATTGTCGCGTTGGATGACGCGACAGAGCCAAACACCATTTCAGAATGAAACTTCGGCACCAGATAACTGCGGATACCATAAGTCAGGCCGCGCTTTTCGCGCACCTCCGTCATCAGGCGGGATTCGAAACCACCGGCACCCAGCACCTGATTCATGATATAGGCAGCAAAGAAATCCGGATCGTCGCGCTTGATCCCGGCATGACCGAAATAGGCGACAGATTGCGGGGTATCGAATTCAACCACTGTGATCCCGCCATCCAATCCAAAGGCGACATCGCCGGGCAGGGGCGGACCCTCTGCAGGCAGACCGCCCAGCAGATCATCCAGCATCGGACCAACCTGATCGGCGGTGATATCCCCCACCACCGACACAAACACACGGTCGCGGGTCAGGGCGTTGCGGTGCGCCGCGAACATATCCTCGCGGGTCAGGGCGTTGACGGTCTCGACCGTACCATCAATGCTGCTGCCATAGGGATGATCGCCAAAGGCGGCGGCATCAAACGCCATGCCGGCAATATCATTGGGATCTTTTTCCGCACTCGCAATGCCCGACAAGACCTGCGCGCGCACCCGGTCAAGCGCATCCTGCTCGAATGTCGGATCGGTCAGGGCCTGCCGCAGCAGCGCCAGTGCCTCATCCCGGTTTTCGGTCAGAACACTGGCGGATATCGACAGCGTGTCGTCAAAGGCGCGGAAACTGAACCGGGCCGCCAATGCCTCGCGCGCGGTCTGGAATTCCTGCGCGGTCATCTCGCCCGATCCTTCCTCGATCAGGCCGGTCATCAGGTTGGTCGCACCCCGCTTGCCCGGCAGGTCTAGCGACGCGCTGCCCCGGAACCGGATTTCAATCGACACGAACGGAATGCTCGGTTCCTCGACCACCCAGGCGTCAATCCCGCCGGGGGATGTGACCTCTTTGATGTCACTTTCGGCATGTGCGGTGGTGGCAAACAGGCACAATGCCAACAGAATACGCAGCATCAGCGTGCCTCCTCTTCATTTCCAACAACCCAGCCTGTGACCGCCTGATCGCGGTTAAACACCTTGGCCGCGGCGGCCTTGATCTGGTCTTCGGTGACAGATTGCAGGATATCCGGCCAGGCCTGCACATCCTCAATCGTCAGGCTTTGCGTCAGGGCCGCGCCATAGCGGCGGGCCAGCCCTCCCACATCATCCAGCGCATAAACCTCAGACGCGCGCAGCTGCGTGCGGATGCTTTCCATTCTGGCATCATCAATATCGGCGTCCATAAAATCGGCGATCACGGCGTCCATGGCCGCCTCGGCCTCTGACAGAGACACGCCTGCAGTTGGGACCACCGTCACCGAAAATGTGGCGTCATCCAGCCAGTCGCCATTGTAAGAAGCGTTGGTATAGATCGCCGTTTGGGTATCGAACTGCAGGGCACGGCCCAGATCAGACGTGAACGATGACCCCCCCAACAACTCGGCCAGATAGACAAGGGCTGCGGCCTCTTCTTGCGCACCGGGGTCGCGTTCAGGGGCCAGATAGCTGCGAGTGACATAAGGCTGGCTGACACGCGGATCGACATAGGTGATCCTGCGCTCGGCCCGCTGCGGGGGTTCTTCGGGACGGACACGCTCGGGCAACTGATCCTCTGCCGGGATCACACCGTAATATTGCTCGGCCAGCGCCCGGACCTCATCAGGCTGTACGTCGCCGGCGACTACCAGAATGGCGTTATTGGGCGAATAATAAAGATCATAGAAATCCAGCGCGTCCTGCAGGTCCAACTGCTCCATCTCGTGCTTCCAGCCGATGATGGGCACGCCATAACGGTGGTTCTGATAAAGGGCCGCGCGGAATTGCTCGCGGGCCAGGGCGTTGGGGTTATTCTCGGTGCGCTGATTGCGCTCCTCCAGCACCACATTCCGCTCAGTCTCGATATCATCTGCCGTTATCGCCAGATTATTCATCCGGTTGCTTTCCATCTGCATCATCAGTTCCAGCCGGTCGGCGGCGATGCGCTGGAAATAGGCGGTATAGTCATAGCTGGTAAACGCATTGTCGCTGCCGCCATTGGCAGCAACGGTGGCGGAAAACTCGCCTGATTCCAGAACGTCGGTCGCCTTGAACAGCAGATGTTCCAGAAAATGGGCGACACCGGACGCGCCAACAGGTTCATCGGCTGATCCAACCCGATACCAGACCATATGCGTCACTGCAGGGGCGCGATGATCCTCGATCACCACAACCTCCATGCCGTTATCAAGGGTAAAGGCGGTCACCTCGGCGGCCTGCGCGCTGAACGCGGTCATCACAAAGGCCAAAGCGGCAATCAAGCGTGTCATGGGCATCCCTTTTGTTCGTCCTGCCCACGTAACTACGCCGGATGGGCCTGTGTTCAAGGGACCCTACGCGGATGTGAGGTGGGGTTATTCGGCGTCAGGCTCTACCGGTGTGCAGACGCGGCGCAATTCATTGCCAGGACCAGCGGTGGTGAAGACGCAGTTCTGCGGACCGCTTGCATCCTGCGCAGGCCCATCACGCCCCAAGATACGCTCGATCACCGGGTTCAACGTGCGCTGCAACAGCCCTGGCTCTGCCTCGGCTTCGGTCGTTCCGGTCTGCTGGGGTGCAACCGGTGTTCGGGCTTCTGGTTGCGGCTGCGCAATTACAGGCGTCGGCACCGCGATGCCCAGACCGCGCAAGCGGGCGAGCTCGGCGCGGGCATCCAGTGCCTGCCGCGCGTAGGCCGGGAAATAGCGGTCGCGACCCAAAGGGTTGAATACATTGGCCCGGCTGCGGCGCTGGCGAAATGCCTCGTCCTCGGCCGCCAACTGGGCGCGTACCGCCGGATCAACACCATAACGGCTGGCCTGCGCCACAAGGGCCGCATCGCCTGCAGGCACACCGCCCGCGCGCTGGGCCGCGGCATTGCCACCAAGGGCGGCAATCGCATCGGCATTCGGGTTCGGATCGGCCAGATTGGTGCCACCGGGCGTCGGCTCCGGCAGGGTCAGCGTCTGGGGGATCACCAGCGGGCGCTGCGGGATGACCGCAAACTCATCAGGACCGCCGCCAGACGACCGTAGATCGCGCAACGGGCGATCCGTATTGCCACAGGCAGTCATCAGGGCAAGGGCCAGAACGGAAAGCATGATCGCGCGCATGAAATGGGTTCCTTCAAACTCGTGGCGTCTGTTTAGCTGATGGGCGGGAGGAGGTCACGCCTTCTTCTTTCCCGATTTCGCCTTGCCATCATCGGCCAGAAACGCCAGCCCGATTGCGCCGATAAAGATCGCGATATCGGCCACGTTGAACGCATAAGGGTTGTTGATCCCGCAACAGGACATGTTCAGAAAATCCGCAACGGCACCGTAAAGGATACGGTCAATCACATTGCCCAAGGCCCCGCCGATCAAAAACCCCGCCGAGATATAAACCCATTTCGACCCGCCGGTCCGGTTCAGCCACCAGATCACACCGGCTGAAATGATCAGCGCCACTGCAATCAGCACCCAGCGCATATCGTAATCGGCAAACAGGCCGAAATTGACACCCCGGTTCCACGCCATGCGGAACTCAAGGAATGGCGGCCAGACTTCGATCAAGTCATCATCATCGTTAATCAGGCCCAGCCAGTGGACGACAAAAAACTTGCTGGCCTGATCCAGCAGAAAGATCCAGAAACCCGTCCAGAATACCAATCGCATCATTTGCCCCCTAGTGCCGGAAATGCCGCATGCCGGTAAACACCATGGCAATCCCGGCCTCATCGGCGGCCGCAATCACCTCATCATCGCGCATCGACCCGCCCGGCTGGATGACACAGGTCGCCCCGGCGGCGGCGGCTTCCATCAGACCATCCGCAAACGGAAAAAACGCATCCGACGCGACAGCCGATCCGATGGTCAGCGGCTGGGGCAGGCCCATCGCCTCTGCCATACGCTCTGCCTTCTTCGCGGCGATCAGTGCTGAATCAAGCCGCGACATCTGCCCGGCCCCCACACCCACCGTCGCCTTGTCCTTCACATAGACAATCGCGTTGGATTTCACATGTTTCGCAACCTTCCAGGCGAACAGCAAATCCGCCATCTGCGCCTCAGTCGGGGCAACCTTCGTCACCACCTTCAGATCATCCATGCCCACATAGCCAGTATCCTTGTCCTGCACCAACATGCCACCGGCCACCTGACGATAGGTGGTGATCGGCGCCTTGGGGTCAGGCAGGCCATCGGTGGTCAGCAAGCGCAGGTTCTTCTTGGCGGCAAACACCGCCTTGGCGGCATCGGACGCGCCGGGGGCAATCACGACCTCGGTAAAAATCTCGACAATCGCCTTGGCCGTCTCTTCATCCAAAGGCTGGTTCAGTGCGACAATCCCGCCAAAGGCGCTGGTGCGGTCGCAGTCAAAGGCATTCCGATAGGCCTCAACCAGCGTCGCCCCCCGCGCCACACCACAGGGGTTGGCGTGTTTGATGATCGCCACCGCCGGGCCGTCAGCCGGGTCAAACTCCGCCACCAGTTCAAACGCCGCATCGGTGTCGTTGATATTGTTGTACGACAGTTCCTTGCCCTGATGCTGCACCGCCGTCGCCACACCGGGGCGGTGGGTGCCGTCCGTATAAAACGCCGCCTTCTGGTGGCTGTTCTCACCATAACGCATGGTCTGTTTGAACGTCCCGGCAAAGGACCGGCGGCGCGGCGTCTCCTCACCAATCGCGCCCGCCATCCAGGTGCTGACGGCTGTGTCATAGGCAGCGGTGCGGGCATAGGCCGTCTGCGCCAACCGCTGACGCAGCGCCAGCGTGGTCTGGCCGTCATTTGCGTCCAACTCAGCCAGTACAGCCTCATAATCCGCAACATCCGTGACGACCGTGACAAAGGCATGGTTCTTGGCGGCAGACCGGATCATCGCAGGGCCGCCAATGTCGATATTCTCGATACAGGTGGCGAAATCGGCGCCCTTCGCGACGGTTTCCTCAAACGGGTACAGATTCACCACCAGCAAATCGATCGGACCGATATTGTGTTCGACCATCGCATCCACATGGCTGTCCAGATCGCGACGGGCCAGCAAACCGCCATGGACCACCGGATGCAGCGTCTTGACGCGGCCATCCATCATCTCGGGGAAGCCTGTGACATCAGCGACATCGCGCACCTCGAGGCCCGCATCGCGGATCGCTTTTGCCGACCCGCCGGTCGACAGCAGTTCCACCCCACGGTCAGCCAGCGCGCGGGCCAGATCAACCAGCCCGGTCTTGTCAGATACAGAAAGCAGCGCGCGGCGCAGTGGTGCAAGGTCGGTCATGTCATCCCCAATGGCTTAGTCAGTCAGGTCCACCGGATCGGCCTGCACCAGATCGCGGACAACATCGGGGGTGTCCTGCGTCTTGGCCAGCGACCAGCGGATGCGCGTCGCATAGGCCATCGCGCGCCCGGATAAAACCACCTGTTGTGTCGCACGGGGCTTCAAGCGGCCATTTTGCAGATAAACCGACGGGGCAAGGGACAGCGCGGCGGCACCATCATGCCGAAACACCCAGGTTTCCCCCGATTTCAGGGTCAGGGCCACGGCCCGGTCGCCCATATCAAGGCTGGCCTGCACATCCGGGTCCAGATGAAACCGGATCGAAAACGCGATACCCTGCAGGCTTGTCGTATCAAGGACCACGTCGAACAGCGCTTCATCTTCGGGGTTCAGCGCGACCAGCAGGTCCTCGCCTTCTAGCGTGCGGCCATCGACAGACAGGTCCAGCAGGCGGGCATGGGTCAGACCATGGGAGGCGCGATAACCGTCATGGGACAATTCATGCTGGCGCGACCCGTCGGCGTCAGCGGGTTTGCAACGCACATCACCGGGCACGTCAGACAGGTATTCCTCGACCGTGCCAAGTTTCGACCCGCGCGCCAGATGTGACGACGACACGCCTTCAATCCCCAGCGTGGCATGGCTGGGTGTGGCACGGCTGGCGCGGCGCCATTCATCGCCAAACCGGGCACCCGATCCGCAATTGACGATCAAGGGGCGGCGGCCCGATGTCAGCTCAAACGCCAGCGTGCTGGCATGGGCATTGGCCGATGCCGGGCCGGTCGGCGGTGGGGCGGCATCCACGATGACCGTGCTGCGCCCGCCGGTCATGCGCAGATATCCCATATGCAGCCCCGGTTCGGGCAGGGTCTTGATGCCGGACGCGGCCAATGCCTCGTCCAGCCGGCCATCCAGACCGCGCCCGCCCCCATGAAACCGGGCCAGGCCACCATCGGCATGGCGCAAGGCGCGCAGTGTCGGGGCGATGCGTTCGACCGCCTCCAGCATTGCGGGAGGGACACGGCGGCCGGTTTCGGACAAGGCCTGCAAAGTCCAGTTCAACAGGCTGAGGATCTCCAGCAATTCCTCCGGGTTGCGGCTGGCAATGGCCCCGTCAGGATCGATCTGTTCGGCGCAATCCGCGGCAAGGGCCGCCACCGCGCGGTCCACATGCGGCCCCATCCCTTCAAGCGACAACCCGGCATAGATCGTGCCTGCCAGCGCCTCGAACCGGGACAGACCGGGCGGGGTGACCGACCAGCGGCGGGACAGGAACACCAGTTGTTGACCCAGACTGCGGAAAAACTGGTCGCTGGCATCCTTGTCCTGCTTGTGCAGTAGGAAAAACCCGTGATTGATCCAGCGGATCAGGCGGCGACCGACCAGATCAGGAGTCCAGCCCGGGCCGGTGCCCTTGCCATAGCGGGCGATCCAGTCAAACACCCAGGTCTGTGCCTTCTTGCGGGCGCGATCCGTGCCGACAGCGGCCAGATCATCCAGCCAGGCGCAGCCCTGCACCTCTGCCGCGACGGCGTCAGCCGGGCTGGCAATATCCCAGATCGACATTTGCGGCCCTTCGACCAGCAACCCCGAAAACAGGAAATTGCCCGCAATCAGTTGGCGGCCACGGGCCACACTGCCGATGGTGCGCGGTTCGGGGGCCGAGACAAACGCGGTGGCAGGGGCGGTGCGGGCCGCCCGCCTGGCATGCACACGGTGCATGAAACTGATCCGGCGGGCACGCCATGTGGTGGATTGTGCCAAAGTCCTGCTGCCTCGCGTCGCGCTTTTGCGCAAACCATAGGAAAGGTTAACGGACCTGTCACGCAGGCTTTGTCAGAACCGCCATATAAAACCCGTCCATGCCGCCCAGATCGGGCCAATAGTCGGGACGCAGGCGCAATCCACCCTCATCAGTCTGCCACTCCGGATCCAGTCCGGGCAGGTCAATAGGTGCAACCGTCAGGCCCGGATGACGGGCCAACGCCTCTTCCACCTGCACCTCGCCCTCATCTGGCAGCAGCGAACAGGTGCAAAACACCAGCCGCCCTCCGGGTTTCAGCAAGGTCAGCGCATGATCGATCAGACGTTCCTGCTGATCAATCAGCGCCCCAAATTCCGACCCGTCCTTGGCATAGGGCAGATCGGGATGGCGGCGTATCGTGCCGGTGGCGGAACAGGGGGCATCCAGCAGAACCGCATCAAAACCGCCCTGATCAAACGCAAACGCATCCGCAACAACCGTCTTCGCGGCCAATCCGACACGGGCCAGGTTTTCCGCCACCCGCGCCATCCGGCGCTCGGACAGATCAACGGCGGTCACATCGGCACCACGCGCCGCCAGTTGCAATGTCTTGCCGCCAGGTGCTGCGCACAAATCAAGCACCGTCAGACCGGCCACATCCCCCAGCAGTTTCACAGGGATCGCCGCGGCGGCATCCTGCACCCACCAGTCCCCGCTGTCATAACCGGGCAGGGTTGAGACCTGGTGGCCCCCCGAAAGCCGCACTGACCCTGTCCGCAACACCGTTCCCCCTGCGGCATCGGCCACGGTTTGCGGATCACCCTTCGCGGTCAGATCAAGCGGGGCACCGGCGAAATGCGCGGCCTCCATGGCGCTGACGGCCTCGCGGCCCCAGGCGGCCACCAGCGGCTGGCGCAACCAACCGGGCGTCAGCGGCACCGGGCGCGCGGCCCACCCGTCCGACCCTTCATCGGCCACCTTGCGCAGCACCGCATTGGCCAGACCCTTCATCGACTGGGTGCGCTTGTTGCGGGCCACAATCTCCACATAGGCGTTCACCACACCATGCGCGGCCTCACCTGAACACAACTCGATCACACCCAGACGCAACGCATTCATCACATAGGGCGGGGGTGCTTTCTTCAGATAGGGCTTCAACATCCGGTCCGCCCGGTCCAACCCGCGCAGGGCATCAGACGCCAGACGCTGCGCCCGGGCGCGATCCTCCGGCGGCAGATCGGCCAGCGCCCCGGCAGCCACCAATTCGGCCATCAAACGGCCCTCGCCGGTGATCTGCATCAGCAGGTGATGGGCGGCACGGCGGGCAGGCAGACCGGTTTGACGCATGAACATGTCCCTTGAAGGCGTATGCGCGCGGGGTATATCAAAGCCATGGCACCCACAAGGATACGGCCCCATGAGCAACGACACCAACAAACTGCCCGACGCCGCACAGCGTGCGCTTGCCGAGGCCGAGGAACGGCGCAAAAAGGCCGACACCGAAAAACTTCCCCCCGAACTGGGTGGGCGTGACGGGCCGGAACCGGTACGCTATGGTGACTGGGAAAAAAAGGGACTGGCCATCGATTTCTGAGGGCCGGTCAAGAAAAGGAACACGAGCATGAAATACCTTGCCATCATCTGCGCCGCGACCCTTGGTCTGGCCACCACAGCCCAGGCCCAGAACGCCTGCACGCCCGAGGCGATCCAGACCAAATCAGGCGAAGTCAGCGTCGCACTGCAAACCATCGGTGCGAAAGATCCCGACCGGGTGCAGGTGCTATCAGGCGAAATCGAAGAGCTGATGACAGCCATCCAAAGCGGGGCGGATATCAGCACCGTCTGCACCTTCTTCGACGAAGTGATCGCAGAAGCGGCCAGCTAGGGCAGGGCCGCGACGGTCGCCTTAATGGACGATATCGGGTGCGATGTCTGGTCTGGGCCCAAAGTGCCACGAACTGCAGAGTGGACCAACGGCGGCAATAGGATGCCCTCCGCCGATGAGATGGCGGAGGGCACTTTGGTCAGAGCGCCTTTCGGAAGATTACCTTGTCATCTCCGTCAGCCCAGAAATCGCGGATGCGCGCTTCTTCTTCATAGCCATTCTGAGCATAGAACTTGCGCGTGAGTGCGAAGTCGTCAGTACCGGACGTCTCTACGATCAAGATACGCTGCCCATTGTCTTTCAGGTGCTGTTCCGCCGCGCTGACAAGTGCAGCACCAAGACCTTTGCCTTGCAGGTCCGGACGCACTGCAAGGGCGAGCATGTTCCAGGTTCCGGTCGCCAGCTCTTCTGGAACCGTGTAGCACAGGCCAACCGCTTGGCCGCCATGGTGGCAGCTAAGCCAGAAGGCCTCTGTCTCACCTGCCAAGGCGGGTGCCAGCATGTCGGAGAGCATATCGCTAGGGAAAAGCTTGGTCCCGTCTAGCACGGCAGTAAGCCCTGCGACGTCATCTGACGTTGTGGGTTTGATGATCGGATTTGTCATGTTCTGAGTGTCCTTATCGGTTGTCGTATTGTGGGTTCACGGAACGGATGCCGAGCCTTGTGGCGCGGTAGGGTCGTCCGTTCACGGATTTGATGAATCGCCGTTTCTTCAGGCGATCGAAAAGCTCCAACGAGCAATCGGCCAGCAAATGGCCGTCGCGCGTGAAGCAGGAAACGTCGCGCACTTTGCCGTTCTTCATGCGCTCAAAGTGGATCGCGCCACCCTGCGCCAGAACGTGCAAAACACGCTGTTCGTGTTTTGAGATATTCAATGGATTGTCTCTAGACTTTATGTCAGCCGAAAAGGCTTCCGGCATCACGCTCGGAAGTCTTTTGATTCAAGCTGGTCCACGTTAAAGGACCTTAGCGGCGGGCCGCAATCGTAGACATAAAATCTCCATTGGTCGGCACCAGCGCCAACCTGCGAACCGTGTAGCGATTGGTGCGCGTTTCAGCAAGCGGGCTTTAATCGAACAACCAGCAAGGTCGGTTTTATCCGGGCAAGCAGACATCGACAGAAAGGCGCGGTCCTGCCCAATGTCTGGTGTGAACCCATTACCGACATGTTGCAGGTCCCAACCCGTAGACGCTACGATTGCACATGAGCGCTTTTTTGCGAGTTGCGGACTTGCCCATTTCACTGCGGAGCCAGTACCTGGCATCCCTGCCAGAGCCGCAGGAGTGGTTCCTTGAGGAACTCGTCAGAACAGGTGAAGTTTGGGAATTCCCCTGCGGCGGATATGCCATCTTTCATGGAGACACTCTTGTAGAGTTCTACGCATTGGACAGCACCAACGCGCACCGCCACCTATCCAACCTTATCCAGCAGCGACCTTTCCGGAAGGTTCTTTGCAAGTCATTTGATCGTGTCCTGATTGATGCTGCCCAAAAACTCGGTTGGGCTTTGGTCGAAACCGGATTTCTGTTTCGCAAACGCAACCCGGTTATTCTGACCAAAAGTGATACTTTCCACTTGGAAAGGGCAAGGGCGATCGATCTGCCAGATGCATGGATGAACGGACGTGATTTCTATGACAGCAAGGATGAAGTCGCGCAAATCTTTCGGTCAGGCGACCTTTGGATCGCGTTCAACGAAGGGCAAATGGTTGGAAGCGGGATCATGATACCGATTGACGGCTCAGGCGACGTTGTCGATATCGGAATGGTCACACGACCTGATCAGCGCAATAGAGGGTTCGCCAGTCTGATTGTCTCTGATCTCGCGAACCTTCTGGAAAGTGAGGGGAAGAGGCCGATTTGTGGATGCGCTGAAACCAATCTTGCATCGAAGGCCGCATTGGAGAAGGCAGGCTTCGTTTCTGAGCATCGGCTTGTTGAGATTTATATCCCGGATTGATCCAGTGTCTGCTTCGTTCGCGGCGCTGAACATCGCATGCCGTGGCCCATACCGGGCATTCCAATCAGGAACCAAAGCGGCCCCTGTCGTACCAGATGGGCAGCTTCGTTCTGCGACAATGGCAACGGATATCAGGGGCCCATCCACCCCCCGCCCGAAACCGCATCAAAGGTTAACGCCGCCTTCACTTTTGCCCCGCACGGTCCGTTACTGACGCAATTGTCCGTCAGGGGCCCGACGCTTTGCCGACGCAAGTCCGACGCGATGCCGACCGCGCGAAACCCCGCAAAACCTGCGAATTTACCATGATTCGTGAAAACGCGCATCGGGCAACGCGCGCACCCCACCGAACGTTGCTCAGCTAAGCTGCTCGAACGCCTCGAACGCCACCTGATCCAGCGCGATCCCATCAGGGTCTTCGTTGGTGATCACCACACCCACGATGTCGCGCTGATCGCCTTGCCGCCGAAACGCATAGGAGATTTCGGCCAGCGGTCCGACCAAATGCGTGTCAATCACCTCGCCCCCTCGGTTGAGGAAAACCACTGTCGCATAGCCGCCCTCACCGCCGCGCAGGTCGAAACCGATACCGGGCTGACCCTCATCGAACATCACCGCAATCGCCCCTTCGCCGGTGGCGGAATGATTGGGGTAGCCGGTGGGGCCATAGCCGCTCAGTACATTGGTATCAGCCAACCGGATTATCGTGAGATTCTGGGATGTTACGCCGGGCCTGATTGTCAGTGGCTCAAGCGCCCGCCCGGTCACCCGGTCGAAATCATCCACCCGGTCAAGCGTTTGCCCAGCGAAATGTTCACCAAATGACACGCCATCCATGCGGATCACATCCGGCGCAGGTCGGCCCGGGCCATAGCCGCTTGCCTGATCGTCAAAGGTGACGATACGGGCAAACGCAACAGTCTCTGCCCCGACCTCGCAAACCGGTCGATCGCAGGCCTGCGCCGCCATGGGCAGGAACATAAAGACAAGCCGCCACATAAGTCGCAGCTTATCACAGGTTTTTCAGGATGCGCGAATTATTGAATCCGGAAAGAGGCGGAATCGCCCGCGCCCTGATCGACAGTAAAGCGGATGCTGTCGCCGCGCACCTCGACCAACTGGCAGTTATAGGGGATCGGGTCACCGCCCCAAGCCAGTTCACGGCAGAAATAGCCATCCTGCCAGGACCAGGTCCCGACGATATCCCAGCCGATCGCAGATCCCTGAATCTGCCCATTATTCAAGACGTTAAGGCGTACGCCATAAAGGCGGTTGCGCAGCAGTTTCCCATCGACCAACGACAGAAACGTCGTTTGATCGGCGACGGGCACATAGCTGTCAGCCGCCGCAGGGGCCGCCGAAAGCGCAAGGGTAAGAGCAAGAACGAGCCGTTTCATAAGGCACCTCCGTTGTCCAAGATTACCCTATATACGCGCCAACCACTGTTTTGGTTCAATCCGTGAGCGGCTAAAGGCCCAGCACATCCATCATGTCATACTCACCCGGCGCCTTGTCTTGCCCCCATAGCGCGGCCTTCAACGCCCCGCGCGCAAAGATGGACCTGTCGGTCGCCATATGCCGCAGCACGATCCGTTCGCCGGGGGCAGCAAAAAGTACGTCATGTTCGCCCACGATGTCGCCCGCGCGGATCGCCGTGAAGCCGATATCGCCCTTCTTGCGGGCGCCGGTGATGCCATCGCGCCCGCTGTCGCGCACGTCTTTGAGTGTCACGCCACGGCCCTCTGCGGCGGCCTCGCCCAGCATCAGCGCGGTGCCGGATGGGGCATCGACCTTGTGGTGATGATGCGCCTCGATCACTTCGATATCAAAATCCTCGTCCAATGCGGCGGCCACCTTTTTTGTCAACTGCACCAGCAGGTTGACGCCCAGCGACATGTTCCCGGCCCGCACGATCACCGCATGACGGGCCGCGGCGTTGATGGCTTTCAAATCGGCCTCGGTCAGGCCAGTTGTGCCAATGACATGGACAGCACGCGCCTGTGCGGCGAGCCCTGCAAAATCGACGCTTGCGGCGGGCGAGGTGAAATCAATCACCGCCTGCGCCTTGGCAAAGACCTCAACCGCGTCATCGGTGACATGCAGGCCAGCAGGCTGACCGCCCATCATGGTGCCGACATCCTGCCCGATCCAACCGTGCCCTGGCCGTTCCAGCACGCCAACCAGCCTGCATTTGTCGGATGCCAGCACCGATTTGATCAGCATCTGCCCCATTCTGCCTGATCCGCCAGTGATCACGATGCCGGGTAAATCTTTCATGGGACTGTCCTTTCACTTCCGCGACGTTCTTAGCGGGGGTTTGCCCCGCGCGCAAAGCCTTGCTTGGCATCAGGGCCAACGGGGCGTAAATGGAAGGCATGGCAAAGAATTCAAACCGTGACGGCAAGGCCCCCACCCAGCGTATGCTGCGTGTGGGCGAACAGTTCCGTCGTATCCTGTCAGAGGTGTTGCAGCGCGGCGACGTGCATGACGACGATCTGGCGCGCATGTCCATCACCGTGGGCGAGGTGCGGATGACCCCGGACCTGCGCATCGCGACGGCCTTTGTGCTGCCGCTTGGTGGGCAGGGGAAAGAGGAGGCGCTGGAGGCATTGCGCCGCAACCGTCACGAGATCAGACATCTGGTGGTCAAGGGTGGCACGATGAAATTCGCCCCCGAATTGCGTTTTGAGATCGACGGAACCTTTGATCAGATGGATGCGACCCGCGCCCTTCTGGCGGAGGATCATGTAAGGCAGGACCTCGACGACTGATGCGCTGGCTTTTCGTTGTACTGCTTTGGGCGTCGCCCGCCGCTGCCGTCACCTGCGCGGATGTGGATTACGAAGGTAATAGCTACACAACCTGCACTGTGAACCTGGACACTGATGCGCTGCGCCTGTTTCATACCGATGATGATGGCAATGTGCTGGGCAGCTTCAGCGCAATTGAGGCAACGCTGGATGTCGAAACACTGACCTTTGCGATGAACGCAGGCATGTACCACGATGATCGGGCACCGGTGGGCCATTACATTGAAAACGGTGTTGAGAAGATGCGGGTCATCACCAATGCCGGGCCGGGCAATTTCGGGCTACTGCCCAATGGTGTGCTTTGCATCAACGAAGGCAGCGCCCGCGTTTACGAAACACTGGCCTATGTTGACCAGGCGCCTGTATGCCGGGATGCGACCCAATCCGGCCCCATGCTGGTGATCGACGGGGCGCTGCACCCCCGGTTTCTGCCGGATGGCACATCGCGCTTTGTGCGCAACGGGGTGGGCACAACGGCGGATGGCAAGACGGCCATCTTTGCAATTTCAAACGACCGGGTGACGTTCCACGAATTCGGCAGTTTCTTTCGGGATCATCTGAAGATGCCCAATGCGCTTTACTTCGACGGCAAGGTGTCGCGGCTGCACGCGCCCGCGCTGGGCCGGTCCGATATAGGGTTTCAGCTGGGACCGATTGTGGGTGTGATCGAATAGGGGCGATGGGTTAAAACCCATCTGACGTCGTGGCCAGGTCGATCATCTCCTCGACATGTTCGCTACGGTCCAACGTGGCGACCCTCGCAATCTCAATCCATTCCGCATGGCTGACATCATCCGATGGCACAGGTGTGCCGCGTTCATAGCGACACAATACCGCCACCAGAAGAAAGTGATGCGCGACCACGCCGTCCCCGTCCCGCATGATGATATCAAGGTTTGTCAGATATCGTTCCGGCGTCGCCACCACGCCCGTTTCCTCGTGCAACTCTCTCGCCGCTGCGGCCAGCGCCGTTTCACCCCGTTCCACATGACCGCCCGCAAAGCCCCATTTACCGGCGTCCGGCTCTTTCTTGCGGCGGACCAACAGGACACGCCCTTCGTGAACCACAACGGCAATCGCGCCAAGCACGGGTCGGGTGGGGAGTGTCTTGCTCATGGCTGGAGGCTAGGGGCCCCTGCGGCGACGGTAAAGCGCGAATACCCCTTGGCGTCGGCCCCTGTTGCGCACATATAGGGGCCAAGCTCAAAGAGGAGATGACAATGCTGGAACTTGGCGAAACCCAATCCACCCCCGCCGCTGATCTGGTCATTGATGGAACAGACGGCACCTTTGCAACCGACGTGATCGAGGCATCGCAGACCGTGCCTGTGATCGTGGATTTCTGGGCGCAGTGGTGCGGCCCGTGCAAAACACTTGGCCCCGCGCTTGAGGCGGCCGTGCAAAAGGCTGGTGGCCGCGTCAAGATGGTCAAGATCGACGTGGATGCCAACCAGATCTATGCAGGGCAACTGCAGGTACAGTCGATCCCCACCGTCTATGCCTTTTACCAGGGGCGTCCCGTCGACGGTTTTCAGGGCGCGCTGCCCCCGTCCGAGATCGGCGCCTTTGTCGAAAAAATCGCGGCCCTTGGCGGTGATACCGAAGCCGAAGGGTTGAGTGCGGCAATCGAAGCCGCCAATCAGATGCTGGACGAAGGGGCGGCCACGGACGCCGCCGAAACCTTTGCCGCTATTCTGCAGGAAGAACCGGACAACGCCGCCGCCTATGCCGGTTTGGTCCGGTCCTATCTGGCCTTGGACGACGTGGATCAGGCCGAGGCAATCCTGAATGGCGCTCCAGCCGAAATTTCAACCGATCCGCTGCTGGAAGCAGTGCACGCCCAGATCACACTGGCGCGCGAGGCGGCCAATGCTGGCCCCGTAGCTGAATTGCAAGCCACGGTCGAGGCCGAGCCGGATAACCATCAGGCCCGGTTTGATCTGGCGATTGCCCTGCACGCCAATGGCAAGGCCGAAGAGGCGGTGGGTGAACTGCTGGAACTGTTCCGGCGTGATCGGGAATGGAACGATGGCGCCGCCAAGACCCAGCTTTTCACGATTTTCGACGCGCATGATCCAAAGGATCCGCTGGTCCTGAATGGCCGCAGAAAACTGTCGTCACTGATATTTGCCTGATCGCCGTGGCGGGCTAGATCGTTGGTCATGATATCATCCACCGACCTGCCAGACACCATTCCGGTGTTTCCCCTGCCGGGCGCGCTGCTTTTGCCGCGCTCGCGGCTGCCGCTGCATCTGTTTGAACCGCGCTATCTGGCGATGCTGGATGATGTGCTGAAAACCTCGAACCGGTTGATCGGCATGGTGCAGCCCTATGATGCGCCGGGGGCGTCCGGCAAGCTGCACAGCATCGGCTGCGCGGGCAAGCTGACAGCATTTTCAGAAACCGAGGATGGGCGCTATATGATAACCCTGTCCGGCGCGTCCCGCTTCCGGATCGTGGAAGAGGTCGAAGGGTTCACACCCTACCGTCGGTGCAAGGTCAACTGGCAGGGGTTCGAACGCGATCTGGGAGCCGTCGAAAAGGATCCGCATTTTGACCGGCCTGCCTTCATGGACGCCCTCAACCGGTTTTTTGAGGATCGGGGCCTGTCCACCGATTGGGACAGTCTCGGCGAGGCCGAGGATGAATTGCTGATTAATTCGCTCTCCATGCTCTGCCCGTTTGATCCCGAAGACAAGCAAGCGCTGCTCGAGGCCCCATCGCTCGCCACGCGGCGCGAGACGCTGACCACCCTGATCGAATTCGCCCTGCGTGGTGGCAATGGCGAAGAGGTCATGCAATGAGCGAAACAGCTTTCGACCCCAAAATGCTCGAAGCGTTGGTCTGCCCGATGACGCAGGCGATCCTCAGCTATGACGCTGAAAAGCAGGAGCTGATCTCAAAACCCGGCAACGTGGCCTTCCCCATCCGCAACGGCATACCAGTGATGCTGATGGACGAGGCGCGTCAACTGGACTGATCAGTTGCGGGAACAGGCTTTCGGCGGCGCAGGCTCAGCAAGACAAAGATAAGGCCGATGGCGAGCGCAATGATAGGGACGCTGCTCAACGCGCTGCCAAAAATGACCGAGCCCAACTTTTCCATACTTTGGGCCTCTGCATAGCTCGATTGGAACCCTCCCCAAATCCCGACCAGTACAAGGGACCCACCCGCCACCAGCAACAGGCCGGACAGGAACAGGCCGCGAAACAGCCCGCCCTTTGATTTCGGTGTAAAAAGTACGGCCAGAAAAACGACAGCGGCGACGACAAGAAGGGCCTGAACCATCTCCGCATCGGTCCTGTCCCGGCTGACGGCCCAGTCGCGCCAGGTTGATTTCTTCACCGAAGTCGATTGGCACGAGCAACATACATTGCTGAAGGCCGCCTTCAGCCCTTGTGCGCGTGGGAAAAAAGGGATCAGGGGCTGGATTGGGCTAATGATCAAATCAAAAGCACACTATGGCATGACTGTAGAACTTCGTCTTTCGTATATAGCAATCAACTCAAAGAGTTATGAGCATGCCGAATGCGGCCGTTGTAATAGTTGCCGCGAACGACAGCAGTGTCAGCTTGTGAGTCTGTGATCATCGCATGCCTGGCAGGCGCGCGAACGTCCGGTTCGACGGACGCACTGCTGGATCGCTTTAGAAGGGTGAAGGTCCGATTTGGGCCGTCCCCGGCTGGGCAGATATTGCACACTCGGTGCATGCTGTACCAGCGTTGATGGTGGCTCTGGGCCCAAACTCGCAAATGCAGCGAAGGTCCTGAAGGGCAGCTTTGGCGTGCCCTTATCCTCCGACATAAAGAACGACGGAAATACCCTTCGCGCCCGTTAAACGCTTATCCAAGCACCAGGAGGGTATCATGAAGACACTCGGCACCACGCTCGCTCTGACGCTTTTGACCGCCGGTGCGGTTCAAGCGCATGTTACGATCACAGTGGATGGGGATCAGCGCTGTATTACATCCGATGGCGTGCCCGATCACGATACCGGCCCATGGCGGGCCGGCGCTACTGTGCAAGAGCAGGAACATAGTTTTTGTATGGATGCGACGCCCGAACTCACGGAAACCATCACCCGGCGTGTCCGTATTTCGGGAATTACGCTAACCGGCATTCCACTGCGTCCGGGCACTGCGGAATACTTTGATCCGTCTACTGAGCGGGGGTATTCGCGCGATCCGTCTTCGGGATGGAATGTGGAAGGCGTTGGCGGGCTTATCATGGACGCGCAGAATGCGCATGTGGACGGTGACGGGATGTATCACTATCACGGCATTCCGTCTGCAGTGACAGGCGAGCTTGACGGTACACTCTTTGGCTATGCCGCGGACGGGTTCGAAATCCACTATGTAGGTGACCAGGCACAATCGTCCTGGCAGTTGAAAAGTGGTGCGCGCGCATCCGGTCCAGGTGGCGCACATGACGGGACTTATGTGCAGGATTACGAATTTGTTGCAGGCTCTGGAACTCTGGATGAATGCAACGGGGCCATGATCGACGGGCAATACGTCTACTTCGCGACCGATACCTACCCGTTCTTCCCGCGCTGTTTCAAAGGAACAGTGTCTAACGACTTTATCGGCGGGCGGCCCCCACCCCCGGCCGGGTGACGACGGCTGATCTGAAATAAACCGAAATTCAGAAAGCTGCCTGTGGTTTTTTCGAGGTCGTGCGATACCCTCAGCGTATGACTGCAACAAACCCTAAACACCGCATTCACACATTAACCGTGCGCTGCCTTAACCCCGCAAATCGCCGCTCAGGGGTCCGACGCAAGTCCGACGTTTTGCCGATGCGATGCCGACCGCGCATTTCCCAGTAAAATAAGCTGTTAACCCACGATTCGTCCCGAACAACAGAAACCACCGTACGGTGGGGGGCACGCAACACCCTTTGGCCTGACCAAAAAGCCACATTATTGCCGCCCCCGTTCCCTTGTTCTGGACAGCGCACCACCCTGCGCGCTAGTTTGATCAAAAGCGGGGCGAAATGATCCCGCGAATTGAGGCAGTTATGGTGTTTCCCGAGCGGTTTTCGAACCTCCCGGTTGCGACGTGGCCACGTCTGCGTGCGTTACTCAACGTACCCAGCAAGGCGTCGGACGTGATCAATATGACGATTGGCGAACCGCGCCATGCGTTTCCTGCCTTCGTGGGCGATATCCTTGCGGCCAATCTGGCCGGTTTCAACAGCTATCCGAGCAATGAGGGGCTGGACGATCTGCTGACCGCGATGGGCGGATTTCTTAATCGTCGCTATGGGTTAGACGTGTCCAACGACCGGATCATCGCGCTGAACGGCACGCGCGAGGGGCTGTATAACGCGGCCATGGCGCTGTGCCCGGAAACCAAGAACGGCAAGCAGCCCGTCGTGCTGACGCCAAACCCGTTTTACCCTGTTTATGCGGTTGCGGCCTTGTCCGTGGGCGCCGAACCGGTCTATGTGCCCGCGACCGAAGCCACCGGCCATCTGCCTGATTTTGCTTCACTTTCCAGCGAAACCCTGGACCGCACTACCATCGCCTATCTCTGCTCGCCTGCCAACCCGCAAGGCGCTGTGGCTAATGAGGCCTATTGGCGCGACCTGATCACACTTGCCGAAAAGCATGATTTCAAGATTTTCGCCGACGAATGCTATTCCGAGATCTACCGCGACACACCACCCCCCGGCGGGCTTGAGATCGCGACCCGGATGGGCGCGGATCCGGACCGGGTTCTGATTTTCCAATCACTCTCGAAACGCTCCAACCTGCCCGGCCTGCGCTGTGGTTTTGCTGCGGGTGGTGCGAAATCCATCGCCCGGTTGCGCCAGTTGCGCGCCTTTGCAGGTGCGCCGTTACCTGGCCCCTTGCAAGTAGTCGCAACAAAAGTCTGGGCGGATGAAGGCCATGTGGAAGAAAACCGCAGCCTCTATCATCGCAAATACGACATCGCCGACGATATTCTGGGGCATGTGCCCGGCTATATGTCCCCGCAAGCCGGATTTTTCCTTTGGTTGCAGGTGGATGACGGCGAACAGGCGGCGCTGAAACTCTGGCAGGACACCGGCGTGCGCACGCTGCCGGGCGCCTATCTCAGCCGCGACGTGGCGGGTGAAAACCCCGGCAAAGGTTACATCCGGGTCGCCATGGTGGCCCCAACACAAGAAATGCAGCGCGGTCTGACCCTGATCCGCGACTGTCTCTACGGTTAAGGAACGAGCAGAATGGCATCATATCAGACACGGCAGCGCGATCCGCTTTTGGACAGCACGACCCAAGCCGCCATCGAAAAACGCGGCAAGGAATTGCTGGGGATCGGTCTGGTCTTTGCGGGCCTGCTGATTGCGGCGATGGTGGGCAGCTATTCCCCAGATGATCCCAGCTGGATCTCGGCCACGGATGCCCCGGTGCAGAACTGGCTTGGACATATGGGTGCGTCACTGGCGGCCCCGTTGATGATGATCATCGGTCTTGGCATCTGGGTTTTGCCCGTCATCCTGATCACATGGGGCGCACGTTTCATCACCCATCGCGGGCAGGAACGTGCCATCGGGCGGCTGGTCTTCGCGCCCGTCGCCATCGTGCTGGCCTCGGTTCATGCCGCAACGCTCACACCGGGGGCCGACTGGCCAGCCAATTTCGGTCTTGGCGGATTGTTTGGCGATACCGTGCTTGCCGTCATCCTGACCATTGTGCCCTTCGGGACGATCTTTGGTGTCAAACTGCTATCGCTTCTGTCCTTCGGGGCGCTGTTGGTGCTGATGGCCTTTGTGCTGGGCTTCACCAAGCCAGAGGTCAGGACCGCCCTGCGTTTTGTCATGCTGGGCACCATCATGCTCTATGCGCTGATCCTGAAAATTCTGGGCCGCGGTGCGGCTCTGTCGGCCCATGCGGCCCAGGGTCTGACCGAAACTGTGCAAACGCGCCGGGCAAAAGCGGCCGATGCACGATCCGCCCGTGACGCCGTTTTGACGGAAGAGGCGCAGGCCGAACGCGCCGTGCCGGTGCCGGATTTCAAGGCAAGGGCCGCCGCTGTTGTGCGCGCAAACCCGGCTGTGCCCACGCAGGAACCACCCCTGACCGCGCCCAAAATGCCACCGGCTCCGCCGCTCGCCGCGCCCGCCCGTGCAGCGGCAGAGCCGCAACAAAGCGGCGGCTTCCTGTCCGGCCTGCTCAAGCGGAACGAGATGCCGGAACCGGAACTGGTCACACCGGAGCCAACGGCAGAAGAACCACCCACCGGCAGTAGCGACCGTGTCAGCGCGCGCATTGCCGACGCGATCAAGAACCGGTCCGTGCCGCCATCACCGACTGGCGTACGCATCGAACCCTCATTAACTGCCGGGCGCGGCCCCAAACCGCTGATCTTTGATCCGGTTGATGATGTGGCCAGCGATATCGATGCGGTGTTCGAGGATCCGAATGCGCCGCGCATGGCCGAACCACACATGCCGATCCCTGCGCCGCACATACCCACCGCCCCCACGCCAGAGCCGCGGAGCGTCGTAAGACACCCGCCGAAAAAGGCCCCGCAGCCCTCCACTCAGGCCAAGGCAGAGGCGCAACCGACGCTGAAATTCGAGGACCAATATCCCGGCTACGAACATCCGCCGCTGGGCCTGCTGATGAACCCGATCGAAATCCAGCGGCATCATCTGAGCGATGAAGCACTGGAAGAAAACGCGCGCATGCTGGAAAGCGTGCTGGACGACTATGGCGTCAAGGGTGACATCGTATCGGTCCGCCCTGGCCCTGTTGTCACGATGTACGAGCTTGAGCCGGCACCGGGCCTCAAGGCCAGCCGCGTGATCGGCCTGTCGGATGATATCGCCCGGTCCATGTCGGCGCTGTCGGCCCGTGTGTCCACCGTGCCGGGCCGGTCGGTCATCGGGATCGAACTGCCTAACGAGAACCGCGAAAAGGTCGTGCTGCGCGAAATCCTCAGCCACCGCGACTTCGGCGACGGCAACCACAAGTTGCCGCTTGCATTGGGTAAGGATATCGGGGGCGAGCCAATCATCGCGAACCTTGCCAAGATGCCCCACCTGCTGATCGCAGGGACCACCGGGTCCGGTAAATCCGTGGCGATCAACACGATGATCCTGTCGCTGCTTTACAAGCTGACACCGGAGGAATGCCGGATGATCATGATCGACCCCAAGATGCTGGAACTCAGCGTCTATGACGGCATTCCGCACCTTCTCTCCCCCGTTGTGACCGACCCGAAAAAGGCGGTCGTCGCCCTGAAATGGGTCGTGGGCGAGATGGAGGAACGCTATCGCAAGATGTCCAAGATGGGCGTGCGCAACATTGATGGCTATAACGGCAGGGTCAAGGATGCCCTGTCCAAGAACGAGATGTTCAGCCGCACTGTGCAGACCGGGTTTGACGATGAAACCGGCGATCCGATTTTCGAGACCGAGGAGTTCCAGCCAGAGGTGCTGCCCTATATCGTCGTGATCGTCGATGAGATGGCCGACCTTATGATGGTCGCGGGTAAGGAGATCGAGGCTTGCATTCAGCGCCTGGCCCAGATGGCGCGTGCGTCCGGTATTCACCTGATCATGGCCACACAGCGCCCGTCGGTGGACGTGATCACCGGCACGATCAAGGCGAACTTTCCCACCCGGATTTCGTTTCAGGTGACATCGAAGATCGACAGCCGCACGATCCTGGGTGAAATGGGGGCCGAACAGCTCCTGGGCATGGGGGATATGCTTTACATGGCAGGCGGGTCCAAAATTACCCGTGTCCATGGCCCCTTCGTGAGCGATGAAGAGGTTGAGGAAATCGTCAACCACCTAAAAGGGTTTGGCCCGCCCGAATACATGTCCGGTGTCGTTGAAGGGCCTTCTGATGATGCCGAAAGCAGCATCGATCTGGTGCTAGGTCTGGGTGATGGATCAGACGCCGAAAATGCGCTTTATGACACGGCGGTCGCCATCGTGATCAAGGATCGCAAATGTTCGACCAGCTATATCCAGCGCAAACTGGCCATCGGCTATAACAAGGCCGCGCGTCTGGTTGAGCAGATGGAGGAAGAAGGCGTGGTGAGCAGCGCCAACCACGTGGGCAAGCGCGAGATCCTGGTGCCGGAACAGCATTGAGGCCCAGCGGCCGGCAACCAGACTACAACAAGGCGTCAAGTAATGATCGTGGATAGCCAACGCGCCAATCAAGCTTTTGCATCTCGGTATCGCATTTCACCTTAGCAATGATACGCTTTTCGGAGTATTTCTTGCTTATCTGTCGTAGCACACGCTTGACACCAGAGTTCGGCCTAGCCGATCGATTGTAAAACTCTGCGAACAAGTGAGGATCAGCCGCAGGTTTCCGGTGTCGTTTCTCCCATTCTTCTTTGAATTTGAAATCTGTCGAGATTAGAATGCCGAATAAATGGTGGAGCCAGAAGTATGGGTAGGGGCGTGCAAGCTGCGGCTCGAACGGCGCCATGATCGCAGAAGGGTCATCTGGCACAAACAATGGTTGTCCTGGCTCTTGCAGGGGATCCCTTTTTACTGACCAATAATGCAGTGTTGCCTCATACCATTTGCGAATAATTAGAGCATCGTGTTTCGCGGCCAAGAACCATGAGGACATAGGAAGGACAACCCCTTCTCGTTCATATGCAAAAAAGTCAGATTTGTCTGCCGCTTCCGGGAGCCAAGAGCTGAGCGGCTTGATTGGAAATACGGATGCATCCACCCAGATGCCGCCATGCCGTCGCAAGATGCATAGTCGGATGATGTCGGATTGAGCCTGTAATGACAGGCTTGCAGGATCAATCGCTAAATCATCCAGGTATGTTGCCGAAGTTTTGGCATCAAGAGTGATGACGTCATAGTCGGGATTGAGTTCAATCCACCGTGTCAGATTCCACCGAACCAAACACGGCGCATTCTCGACTCCTTGAAACCAAAGAAAATAGATTTTTCTTGGAAATGCGACCAGATCAGTCATATCTAACCTTGCTCAAGCGCGTCTCGCAAAGAGCATGAAAAACCGTCGCCGACAATCATAACCATTTTTTTCAAGAGCCTTTTGAAGATCATCAATTGGGCTTTCGCCATTTCTTTCAGGACTCGCGTCAATTGCAATTTGCCGCGGGCGCAGATCGCCTAATCCTTCAAGCACTTCAAGTTCTACTCCTTCCGCCTCAATCTTCACAAAGTCGGGAGATGCTTTCTGGCCGTTGAAGTAGGTATCCAACCGTCGGACCTTGATGGTCAGGCTTTCTATGATGCCGCCTTCATCTGGTTGCAACAGAGAATGCTCTACGGCAGAGGAAGACAGGTTCAGCACCATCTCCTTGTCCTCCGAGAAGAGCCCACATTCATTGACGACTATATTGGTACTTTGTGAAAAGTTTTGTCGGATTGCTGACGCGTTGGCGGCGCTTGGTTCAAATAAGTGAACTTCTTCGGCTATTCTGGCCGCGCTCAGGCTGAAACCGCCCACGAAGGCACCACAATCCACAACAATGTCATTCGACGCAACTTCGACGAAACCTGGTAAAGAATATTTACGCTTGAGAATTTCTTCATAGCCAAACGCCACATGCGAATATTTGATTAACGGCATTGGTCGGGGAAAAGCAATTGTCCGACCTCTTTGGACAACGTCGACAGTCTGGCCGTTTAGGGCAAAACGACTTGGTTCCAGGCCAGGCATCCATCTCGTAAAATGACCGTAGACCGCCTGAAGCTTTTCTTCGGGTAGGTTGGCGCAGCGTTTTCGCAAGCTGTTTTCGATACGTCTCAGCCGTCGGGAGCCCATCGGGAAATAGTCGTGTTGCACTAAACGTTCCCTTGTCTCGGTCCCTCTTTCCAAAGGACCGACGTGGCGGCTCAAGAAAGCAGTACTTTACTGTGCAGGAAAAGCGATATCTGATCAACAGCGCTACAGTTATATCCGGCTCAAATCCGCGTTGTATTCCTCGTAAATCGTCGGATTGAAGATCGAGTTCACTTCCAACTCCCGCCTTGGCTTGAGGTCCGTGGTAAAACTCTGGGCGGCGGCGAAGCTTTCGGGTGTCAGCGAACGCAGCCCGTCGGGTAGTGGCCCGAGCGTGCCGTCAGGCTGTTTGCTGGCCATGTGGAACCCCCAGATGCCGAAAGATGGGATCGGGGTGTTGTAGCTGATCACATCCGGAAACAGCTCTTCCAGTGTAAGTGCGACCGTCCAGTAGGAATGCGGCGCGAAGAAGGGAGAGGAGCTTTGGGTGACCAGCGTCCCCCCGTCCTCCATGATGGCGGATACCATGGCGTAAAATTCGACGGAATATAGCTTGGACAAAGCCTCGTTATGCGGATCGGGGAAATCGATGATGATCCGGTCATATTTTTGCTCGGCGTCTTTGACGAACACAAAAGCATCCTGATTGTAGACGGTCAGGATATCGGACTGCATGCTGCCGCCATTCAGACGCACCAGCGGGGCAAACTCCGACCCCAGCCGCGTCATTTCCGGGTCCAGATCGACCAGATCAATTTGGGTCACCGATGGATGCTTGAGGACCTCGCGGATCGCCAGACCGTCACCGCCGCCCAGGATCAGCACACTTTCTGGCGCATCCCCCCAGGCCAGCACGGGATGCACCAGCGCCTCGTGATAGCGGTATTCATCAGTTTCGGCGAATTGCAGATGGCCGTCGATGAACAGACGGATGTCGTTCGTTTTCCAGGTATTTGTGACGACAAGGTTCTGATATTGGGATTGATCGCGCCAGACGACCCGGTCGAAATACAAGTGATCCTGCGCAAAGCCGGTGATCTTGGACGCGGACAAGGTCAGCACGAAAAGCAAAACGATCGTGGCAATCGCATAACCCAGCATCCGGTGGAAGTTATCCAAATAGGCCCGCAGCCAGAAGATGTTCAGCAGTGCGACGGCCGCGTTGGTCAGGCCGATGGCGAAGGACGCGGTGATCAGGCCGAGCGATGGCAGCAGCAGGATGGGAAAGGCGACAGAGCCGACGAGCGCGCCAATATAGTCCAGCGACAGCACGTCAGAGATGGACTGCCGGGTGGTGGAGCGTTCCGACAGGATGCGCGTCAGGATCGGAATTTCGAGGCCGACCAGAAAGCCGATGGTCGAGATGAAGGTGAACATGCCCACCTGATAGAACCACGGGGCATAGGGAAAGAGCATGAAAAGCGAGATGCTGCACATGCCGCCCACAAAGGCGAGGATCAGTTCGACCCAGACAAAGGCCTGGACCAGATTGCCTTCGATAAAGCGGGACACGTAAGATCCCACGCCCATCGCGAACATGAAAAAGCCGATGGTCAGCGAAAACTGATAGACCGAATTGCCCAGAAGATAGCTGGATACGGTCCCGATGATCAGTTCGTAAACGATGCCGCACAGGGCCACGACCAGGATGGACCCCAACAGGACGACCGCCTGTTTCTGTGGAAGATCGGTGTAGCTGTATTCGCGTTTTGCCACGGGAAACCTATTGAGTTGAAACAATAAAAAAGGCCCAGCACGCGCTTGGCGTCACTGGGCCCTGATTGTCTATGCAGGCTTACTTGCCAGAGCGTGGACCACCTGTGCGCGCGCTGGATGGCGGGCGGTAGTTGCTGCGTGGCGTCGCCGTGCGGTTATTGAAGCTGGCAGCACTGATGCCTGCGCCGCGCTGGCGGCTGATCAGATTGCCGATCAGCGCACCCGCCAGGAAACCGGTGCCCGAGAATTGCAGGCCAGAGGCGTTGCCGGCAACGTCAGTGGCGATCAGGCGACGGTTCGCCTCATCGATTTCAACGGTAAAGACCTTGCCTTCGTCAGTGTCCTGTACGCCATTTGCGTTTTCGTCCGCAAATCCAAGGAATGTGGCGTCTGGCATGACCTCAAGACCAAGGGTCTTGCCATAAAAACGCGGTTCGCTGTTCAGAACGATTGTATAGAATTCTGTGAATTCAGCCATTTGCTGGTCGGTCACATCGGTAATCCCGCTTTCGCCCAGATAGCCCTGATACTCGGTCAGGACGAATTCGGTGCGGTCAAGAACCTGCCCCAAGTCTGCGGTCTGCTCAGACGCGGAACCGGACACAACGGAATAGCCAATAAAGCCAACGACGGCGATTGCGCCGATCAATTTAATGTTTTGAAGCATAAGCCTCTCCTTTGACGTACGCAAAAAACGCACTAGCTGATTATGCCCCCAACAAACATACCCACCATACCTGATGCAATGCAGGATTGTAGTAATTTTTGAGCATCCCACATCTTTTGAAATTGTGCGCTTCTAATGCAACTGCATTGGCATCTGACAGGTCGCTGGGGATGGCCAGAACGACCATCCGCGCGCCTTTGTCAGCTGCTTTTCCAAGCGCATATTCCATGCCCGCCAGCCCCACTGGCCGTTCTTCCCAGCGCAGGCCCATGACCTTTTTCGTCTCGGGTTCCTTGCCGATGTCGGCAACGGCCAACCCGGTTTGTGGGCTTGGCGGTGGCGGTGGGGGCGCAACAAATTCTGGATTATCAAGGCCATAGACGATCTTGGCCTCGCCGACGTCATGATAGTCCGGAACGGTCAACTCGACCTGCGCACCGAAATCCTCATACATCTTGTGGGCGTTGGCATAGATCGGGCGGCCAAAGGCGGCGTAGTCGCTGGTCGCCATAAAGATCTTGCGAACCCCGAAATCCTTCAGCTTGCCCAGAAGCCCGTTCAGCATCTCGCCGCCCAGCCCCTGACCGGTCTGTTTCTGGTCCAGATAGGTCCAGGAAAGCCACGCGACGTCATCTACCTGATCATCGAGACTGTAGCCGGTGACGCCCAGGATTTCGCCCTTTTGCATCAGGACGAACATGCCCTCCAGACCGTCCTCGAGAAAGCCTGATTCGGCTTCTTCGGCGTCGTCGTCATCGGTCTGGCCGATGATTTCGACAACCCGCGCGATATGGCTCGCCTGCATGGGTTTCAGTGTCGGGGTCTTGCTTCCGAAAAGGGATTCAAACACGGCCAGACTTCCTCCAATCAGAGCGCCCGCGATATGGACGTAGACGGCAACGGATTGCGACAGATAAATCACTTCGAGGACCAGCAGCACCAGCACGGCCAGACCTGCCAGCGCCATGCCCGACGGGGGCCGGGCCATCATCACCCCGTAAGCCAGCAACCCGTAGGATATTCCCGACGCCCCGATGAACCGGGGCCCGGCGATGTAATACTGGGCCAGCGTGCCGCCGATGGCGCAGGCCAGCATCAGTGCAAGCAGCCGAGCCGCGCCCAGACGCTGCTCCGCGATCAGACCACCAAAGAAGATTACCAGTATATTGCCCGACAGGTGCAACAGGCTGCCATGGCGTAAAACGCCAGCAAACGCTTCGGGTAACGTGTCGAGATAGCTGGCGTTCAGCGTCGGCCCGTTCAGGGCGTAGGCCACCAGAAAGAGCGCGCAGGTACTGAATGTGATGTAGCAACTGCGCAGCTCACTCATGACATGGTTTGCGGGTCACGCGGATGCCGCAGCCAGGGCAAGCTGCGCCATATTTCCGCGCTGCAGGATATCCACCTGCTCGCGACCGGGTGTAAAATACTGGCGCAGCACATCAAGGCTGCGCATCGGTTCGGCATCGCCGCACATAAAGATATCAATCGCGGCATAGTCGTTTTCCGGCCAAGTGTGGATCGAGATATGGGACTCGGCCAACACAGCAACGCCTGTAAACCCGCAGCGATCGCCGAAATCATGCATATTGACCTCAAGCACGGTGGCCTTGGCGGCCAAAGCAGCCTGACGCAGGATCTCGCCCGCCGGGGCACATTCGAACAACCGCGATGCATCATAAAAATCTGCAATCAGATGTTTGCCCAATGCCGTTGGGCGCATTCCATCAACTGTCAGCTTATTCACGTCTCAATGACCTTTTACTATTTGTTCGGACCTTGGCGGGCAATCTTGGCAAAATTCTGACCAGTATGGTTTTTCGTGGGGTCATGTTACGGCGACCCGAATGCGCGTCAGGTCTAATGGCAGCATTTGCGCAACACCACCCCTGATTGCGGATGCCGACCACGTCACAGATTGTGTGGCCTTCACGTCGCACTGTGTGCGAACGCACTGACATGTCATCACCAAGACATACTTATGCCCGTATCCCGGTTTTGTTTGCGTGGGTAAGTCTGTGATCGGAACGAGTGAAATGGTGGATGATGTCCCTGAGAATGGGCCAAATCTTGACGTGTCTGCGTGGCAGCTAATCGACCCGCGGCCCATCCAGCAGGAAAACCCCTATACATTCTTTGTCCCGTCCGACGCTGAAAAGGCGGCACTTGTCCCCGGTGATCTGGTCAAGCTGATGTTCCGCAGCCTGTCACCACACAACGGAACCGAACGGATGTGGGTCACCTTCCAGGGGCGTGATGAGGTCGGCGCCTTTGGCCAGCTTGATAATCAGCCGCTGGATATTCCGGGCCTGACAGCGGGTGACATCATCCGGTTTCAGGACCACCATATTGTCAGCGTGTGGGAACCGAAGGTTGATGACATCAGCCATGAAGACCGGATGTTCGCCCGGTGCCATGTCGATCCGCGCATCCTGAACGGTGGCGTACGGATCGGTCGGATCGAACGTCGATCAGCGTGGCGAACGTGGCGGCCATGGCGCAAGGATCGCTGGCCGGATACCGGCTGGTACATTTATGCCGACGACAATACCCGACCGCGATCACGCGACATGCGCTATGTGGCCGTTGGTGTTGTACTGAACCGGGATGACAGCATCCTGCGTCATCTGTCCGCCGCACCCGGTACCCGCATGATCCGCGATGGCGACAGATTCCGCGATATCTAGCGCCGGCTGTCTCTTTCCTTCGCCAGCACCGTTCCCTAAACCCGATCCCATGCAGCAAGATCGTACCACGCTTATTGCCACAGTGCTGGTTGTCGTCACCGGCACGATTTGGGGGCTCTACTGGGTGCCGGTGCGCAAGCTGGCCGAACTGGGGTTGCCTGGGGCGTGGGGGACGCTAGCCATCGTGGCAACGGCGGCCGTTCTGCTTGCGCCTGTGGCGATCCGGCGGCGGCATCATCTGGCGCGATCCAACCCCATTGCACTGGCGTCGATCGCGCTGGGTGGGGCGGCCTTTGTCCTTTATTCGATTGGCCTGCTTTACGGGCGGGTCGCGATTATCGTGATCCTGTTCTTCCTGACCCCGGTCTGGAGCACGCTGATCGGGCGCTACGTCATGGGCTGGCCCACCACGCGGCTACGGATTGCGGCACTGTTTCTGGGGTTTGCTGGTCTGGCCTTGATGCTGGGCGCTGATGGACAGGTGCCCGTTCCGCGCGGGATGGGCGAATGGCTGGGCCTGATCTCCGGGTTTTTCTGGGCTGTCGCCACAACCGGGATCAGGGCCAAGGCAGATACCGGCCCGGGCGAAACCGCCTTTGTCTTCGCGGCGGGCGCGACCATCAGCGCCCTGATCCTTGCGCCGCTCTTACCTCCTGCGACCGATCCTGAGCCAATCCGGAACATCCCGGCCATCATCGGGTGGAGCCTGCTGGCGGGCGGCATCTGGTGGGGGCTGTCGATGTGCGCGCTGATGTGGGCGACAGCACGGCTAGAACCGGCGCGGGTCGGCATCCTGCTGATGGTCGAGGTACTGACTGGCGCCATTTCCGCGGCATTGATGGCAGGCGAACATCTGGGGATATTGGAAATCGCCGGAGGCGCGCTGGTCCTCTGCGCCGGCCTGTGCGAAGTCTGGCCCAGCCGTGTTGCTGAGCCAGAACGCGCATAGCGAAGGATCAATGGGTCCTGAGCCTCGTCACATGATCAGAACTTGAACGAAGCGCGCAGTTCAAACGCATTCACATCCAGATCGATATCGACCGGTTCTTCAAAAACATCCTCGGGCAATGCCCCTTCGACCTGACGTCTGGTGAATTCCGCGCCCAGCACGATATTGTCCGTCATCAGATAATCGACACCAACGCCGACGATAAAGCCATCGGCATCGGCCTCACCATCCACGCCGCCAACATCAAATTCCGTGGTCAACTGGGTGAAACCCGCGGTGCCGTAGGCGAGGAAACGATCCTCAAAGACGTAACCCACCCGGCCCTTGATATCGACAGCCGTGGTTTCCAGGCCATCGATTGATGCGTCCGGTGCGCCGCCGTCAGACGCCTGGCCCAGAACAATCTCGCCGCCGTAAACCAGATTGCCGTCCTGCATTTGATAACCAGCGAACCCGGAAAAGCTGGTATCGTCATTGAGGTCAAATGTCCCCAAACCGAAGTCAAAGCCATCTGACTCAGCGGCGACCTTGCCGTCGCCGCTAATAGCGCCGATGGCGATCCCCGCATAACCACCGGTAAAATCGGCAAGCCCGACGGTGGGCAGAAAGCCCATGACAGCCGCCAGGGACGATTTCGTGAAAATGTGCATCTGTGTTCCTTGTGCATGTTTTGGCGTTGGACGCGTTAAAATTGCGGGCAAGCACATCACTAACGGACAGGGCAGATGGTCCGGCTTTGCCGGAGGTCTGACCTGTTCGATTCGCTCACCCCGGTCCGGGCTTAAACGGCGACCGTTGTCAGCGGCGTGTGAAATTGTAGTTGGAAAGCGTGGTATTTACGCGGGGTCAGCCGGAAAGACCGACGCCTTTGCGCAAAACAAAACCCCCGCCTGATCGCTCAGCCGGGGGTTCCTTGATCGTCACGTCGAAGGGTCGCTTTACAGCATACCTTCGCGCTGGAGCTTCTTCCGAGCCAGCTTGCGCTGACGGCGAATGGCTTCGGCCTTTTCGCGCGCCTTGCGCACGGACGGCTTTTCGAAATGCTGCTTGAGCTTCATTTCACGAAAAACGCCCTCACGCTGGAGCTTCTTCTTCAAAGCACGCAACGCCTGATCGACGTTGTTATCACGAACACTAACCTGCATGTGGTTTACACCACCTTTCTAAGTTGGATTTGCAAAAATTGCAGGAAGTGGGCATTTAGCAAAGGCGTGCTAGTTTGTCTAGTGCCACCGACATGGAGGACGACAGATGATGACCGCCCCGATTGACCCCGCCAAAGATAAACTGATCGATGCCATCTTGCCCCATGTGGCCTTTGACGGCTGGGCACCAGTTGCCTTCAACGCAGCCGTGGCCGAGGTCGGGCTGGACCCGGCCCATGCCAAAACACTCTGCCCACGCGGTGCCGTCGATCTGGCGGTTGCCTATCATCAGCGTGGCGATGGGGCGATGGTCGCAGCACTCAAGCAGGCGGACATGTCCGACATGCGCTTTCGCGACAAGGTCGCTCATGCGTTACGGCTGCGCATCCGTGCCATTGATGACAAAGAGGCCGTGCGCCGGGGCACCGCGCTTTTTGCGCTGCCCCATATGGCACCTGACGGAACCAAGCTGATCTGGGGGACCGCTGACGCCATCTGGGACGCGCTGGGCGACACCTCGCGTGACATCAACTGGTATACCAAGCGGATGACGCTGTCGGGCGTCTATGGCTCCGTCGTGCTTTACTGGCTCGGTGATGACAGCCTTGATGGTCAGGCCACGGACGCCTTCATCGACCGGCGGATCGATGATGTGATGCAGTTTGAAAAGGTGAAGGCGCAGGTCAAGCAGAACCCGCTGTTGAAACCTGTGACCGGACCGCTGTCGCGGATGCTGGGTGCGATCAAGGCACCGACAAAGGTGCCGCCGGTCGATCTGCCCGGTATGTGGCGGGATCAGACCTGAAGAACTGGCCAAGGCTGGCGTAATGGCCCATATCTTGCCTCGAACGAATAGGGGGCAAGCAGATGCAAGCAGTTGAAATCACCAAACCCGGCGGACCAGAGGTTCTGGCGCTGACTGAACGCTCCATGCCCGAACCGGCACATGATCAGGTGGTGATCAAGGTCGCCTATGCTGGCGTGAACCGTCCCGATGCATTGCAGCGTGCAGGCCTCTACAACCCGCCGCCCGGCGCCAGCGATCTTCCCGGCCTCGAAGCTGCGGGCGAAATCACGGCAATCGGGACGGGTGTCACAGATCTTTCAGTGGGCGATCAGGTCTGCGCCCTTCTGCCGGGCGGCGGCTATGCCGAATATGTCGCCACACCCGCGGCCCATTGCCTGCCCGTACCGGATGGGCTGACCCTGAAACAGGCGGCTTGCCTGCCGGAAACCTTCTACACCGTCTGGTCCAATGTCTTCATGCGCGGCGGGCTGCAGGCGGGCGAGCGGTTTCTGGTCCATGGCGGAAGCTCCGGTATCGGAACAACCGCGATCCAGCTGGCCAAGGCCAAAGGCGCGCGGGTTTTTACCACCGCCGGGTCGGACGAAAAATGCGCCGCTTGCGTGGACTTGGGTGCCGAACAGGCGATCAACTATCGCGAGGCTGACTTTGTCGAGACCATGAAAGCAGAAGGCGGGGCCGATCTGATCCTCGACATGGTTGGCGGCCCTTACATCCAGCGCAACCTGCAAGCACTGGCAGATGATGGCCGATTGGTGCAGATCGCGTTCCTGCAAGGGCCCAAAGTGGAATTGAACCTCGTCCAGCTCATGCCGCGGCGGCTGACCATGACCGGATCAACGCTGCGCCCGCAGTCCGACCTTGCCAAGGCGCGGATCGCCGACCAGCTGCGCGAACATGTCTGGCCTTTGCTGAACGTAGGCACCATCGCCCCGGTGATGGATCAGGAATTCGCGCTCGCAGATGCCGCAGCGGCCCATGCACGCATGGAAAGCAGCGCCCATATCGGAAAGATCGTCCTGAAAGTCGCCTGACGCCCAAATTCTTCCAAGAATTTGGCTACAAACTTTCGGCGAAAGTTTGTCTGCCCTAGTTGCGTCCGTTGACCGGAGGGGATCGCCAAGGCGTCGTTGTATAGAATGTCGATTGCTGCCGCCAGTATTGGGTCCGCACCTGCTCTGACGTCTGATCCTCGGCCATGGCCGCAGATGTGTCCTCCATCGCACGGGTATGGCTGTTGCCAAACATGCAGGCTGACAGAAGCAGGGGCAAAAGGATGATGAGGCGGCGCATATCTTAAACGGTCCAATGGTAATCTATCCATCGACCTTGCACGTCAAAAATGACCTTAACGGGGCGTCACCGTGACGAACCTTCGTTCAATAACAGGCAAAGGGTCGCGGTCAATCTACCTTTTCCCAAAGATGCGACCGGTGTTCCAGCAGCGATGCGGATTATCACTCTTGGGGTAATACGCCGCTTGGCTGGCCCGGTCTTCGCGCAGTAAAGTCACCGACTCCTCATAGTGATGCGCGGCAATGATCGTGTCCATCACAGGCACCAGAATGCCGCGGCCGCCGTAAACGCTCGAATGGCAAACAGCGCAAATATCGAAAAATCGTGTTGAAGGCAGCTAGCGCCCCAAACCTTCCGAAGTCGTCAACAGCCGATCCGACCCGGCCTACGTCTTTCGCACGTCTCACCAGTCAGCGTGTCGCGGAAGTATGCGTCGCTGAAATCCCCGTCCGGTGTCGGATCGACAATCTCGAGGCGCGACTTCTCTAGGCTTTCCTCAAGTGAAGTGCTGCAACCGGTCACAACCATCAGCAAGCAGGCTGCTATTAGCAGTCTATTCATGGTTTCTCCTACGTCCTTGCTTTTTCAAATTCTGCCCAAGCCTCCAGCAGCGTGTCCAGATCGAAATCAGCCTGCTTCGCCGGTCCCAGAATAATCTGCTCGCCCGCCCACATTTTCTCAATCGCATCTTTCAGATCGGGGATCACCTCTGGCGGGATCACCAGCCCGCCATGCCGGTCTGCATGTACCAGATCACCCTGCTGCACTCTCATCCCAAACACATTCACCGGCGTACCCAGCTCGCGCACATGCACGAATGCATGGCTTGGCCCGATGGAGCCTGCCACAACGGGAAACCCCTCGGCCAGATCACCCAGATCGCGCATCACCCCGTTGGTCAGGGCGCCATTCAGCCCCAACCCCTTATGCACATTGGTGTGGACCTCGCCCCACCACGCGCTGACGCAATTGGGGTAATCGACATCCTCCAGCACCGCGATGGCGGGGCGGGGGCCTGCGGCCATATTCCGGAAATAATCCAGCCTGCGGGCGCGGATCACATCCGGCGCTTCGGTGGGCGGTTCGCGGCCCGCAATCTTCGCCGTCCGGGCAAACCCCACCATGGACTGGCCGGGGGCCGAACATTGCATCGTGCCCTTGGTATAGGCATCAAAACCGCGCTTGCCCTGGGCCACCTCAATCGCGTTGCAGACGGTAGGGGTATCGACCCGCTGCAGCAGCGCAAGCAGATCGTCGGGGATCACCGGTTCAGCCATTGCGCCAATGCCTCATTTGTTGCGTCGGGTTGTTCCAAGGTAGGCAAATGGCCGGCCCCCTTGATGACGGTCAGCGTCGACCCGGGGACAAGATCATGCATCAGTTCATGCCGGTGCAGAGGGCAAAGCACATCATCCTCACCACACAGGATCAGGGTCGGTACAGTCACGTGCCGTAACGTGTCCTGCTGATCGGGTCGGGACTGCAAAGCGCGGGATTGGGCGACAAACGCGGCAGGCCCAACCGTTTCCGCCATCGCCATACACAGATCAAGGATCTGACCCATCTGCGGCCCATCGGTCAGGTAATTCGGCTTCATTTCATCCCGCATCACCGCGCGCAGCCGGCCATCCTGCACCTTGGCGATCTGCGGCTCTCGGCGGGCTGCAATCGCCTCGGCCTCCGCCTTGGGGTTTGTATCCAGCAAGGCCAGCCTTGTGATACGGTCAGGCGCCTGGCGGATCACCTCCATCGCGACAATCCCGCCCATGGACAGGCCAGCAAGGGCAAAGCGAGGAGGCGCCTGTGCCAGCACATCCGTCGCAATCGCCTGCACCGTCTCATGCAGACCAAAGGGCGCGACCATCACGGGCCGTTCATGCGAAAAGGCAGCGATCTGCGGACCATAAAGCCGGGCATCACACATCATGCCGGGCAGAAAAAGCAGCGGTTCCATCATGGCTTGAACGGGGCCATGCCCGCGCGGGCCAGTTCGTCGGCACGCTCATTTTCAGGGTGGCCCGCATGGCCCTTGACCCATTCCCACGTCACATCATGGCGGGCAGCGGCGGCATCAAGGCGCTGCCACAGGTCGACATTCTTCAGTCCACCCTTTTTCTTCCATCCATTGCGTTTCCAGCTATGGATCCACTTGGTGATCCCGTCTTTGACATAGGCGCTGTCGGTCACCACGGTCACTTTTGTAGGTTTGCTCAGCGTTTCAAGTGCGGTGATGGCGGCCAGTAGTTCCATCCGGTTGTTGGTCGTCTCCGGGGCACCGCCATGCAATTCCCGCTCCTTGACCACCCGGTCACCTTCGCGGGCAATCAGCAAGGCACCCCAGCCGCCGGGGCCGGGATTTCCTGAACAGGCCCCGTCCGTGTAGGCGTAAAGATCAGGCATGTTTGCCCCCCCGCATGATCACAAACGGGTCCATCGTGCCTGCCATCCCCTTTTCGCGCCCTTCCTTGGTAAAGGTGACAGTGAACCCGGCACCTGTCAGCAGGCACTGCAGTTCCGCCACGGTCACATAGGTATAAAACCGATCAATACCATCACGGCCCGCGCCCTCACCGGTTTTCATACCCACATGAATGATGCCACCAGATTCAAGCGCGCGATGAAGCGCGGCCAGATAACGGGGCAGGGCGTCGCGCGGGGCGTGCAGCAGGCTAAAATTGGCCCAGACGCCTGCATATGCGGCCTCAGCGTCGATATCATCGAAGGTGGCCAGCCGCGCGCTGATCTCATGGGTCTGGTTGGCCAGATCAACCATGCCTTGCGATGCATCCACCGGGTCCGGGTCCAGCCCCGCCGCGCGCATATGGGCCGAGGCAGCGGCGGGCCCGCAGCCAAGGTCCAGCACACGACCACCCGCAGGGATCAGATCAATGAAGGCCTGCAGGCTGGCATCAGGTGTGTCCATCGTAACCAGCCGGGCATAATCAGCGGCCTTAACATCATAGATGGCGATGGTTTTCTCATCCGCCATTCAGAACACCACAGGCAGGAAGGACAGAACGACAATCGCGGTCAGCAGTACCCGCAGATGCATCCACCAGGAAGGGGCCAGTTCAAGCCGCCAGAAATGCCAGTCCAGCAACAGCAAGGCCAGAAAGCCCACGATCAGATTGACCGCAGCCGCAACCGGGCCGCCGCCGGTCATGAAAAACGCCCAAAGGGCGGGGATGACAGAAAGAACGTAACCGGCTGTCGCGGTCCGGCCCGTCGCTTTGGTCGCAAAACCCCACAACACGCCAGACATGAATGACAAAATGACGGCGCCATAGAACAACTGCACATAAGGTCCGACAAACCGCCCGCCCAGGTTCATCTGGCCCCACAGGCCAAGCTCGGGGCGCAGCACGGTCAACGCACCCCAAAGAAACGGCAGCAGGCCGGCAAGGCCAAGGATCAGGGCAGAGCGGGGGATGGCGTTCATGCGATTTCTGCGATCAGTCTGTCAGGTCTCGCCTCGTTTACCTTCATTCCCCCGCCGCAGCAAATGCCGATGCCGCCTAAGCCTTCTCAAACGCCAGACGCAGCCCCAATCCGGCAAAGATCGCCGCAAAGGACCGGTTCAGCCAGCGCATGACCACCTTGCTTTGCAACAGCCACATGCGGGCAAAGGTGGCAAAGACTCCGTAAAGTACGAAGATGACAAATGTCAGCACCATGAAGATACCGCCCAGCAGGATCATCTCTGCCGTCACCGTGGTTGGATTGCCCGACAGAAACGGCGGCAGCAAGGCCAAGAAAAAGATCGACAGTTTCGGGTTCAGGATATTGATCAGGGCACCGCGCAACGCGATGCGCGTAACGGGCTGTGCCACTGCGTCCCCTTTGACCGACAGCGCACCATCCGATTTCAGCGCCTGCCAGGCGAGGTACAGCAAATAGGCGACACCTGCGAATTTGACGATCTGGAACAGGACCGCGCTGGAATGTAGCAGGGCGGCCAGCCCCAGTGTCGCAGCAGCAAGGTGCGGAACAATCCCCAGGGTGCATCCAACCGCGGCAGCAATCGCTGCCCGGCGGCCCTGACCCAGCCCCAAGGCCAGAGTGTAGATGACCCCCGTACCTGGGGCGATGCAGACCACAATCGCGGTCAAAATGAATTGCAGGCTGATCATTGGGAAGGCTCCATCATATCGCAAACACCCGGATAGTGGGTGACCCATCCTTCGGCGTCCACGGACAAAAACGCGCGAAAGCCCGAGTCTCGGTTTTCGTAAAGATACCCGTCCGCCTGTCGGGTATAGCACTGGCGGACAATGGCCGGTTCCAGTGCAGGTACCGGAATGTACAAAACGTCAATTTCCGCTGTCGCGCCGATGGCCAGACCCAACCGTCTGATTGGCAGGGTGTTGGTCAGCGCAGTGCAGGCAATGTCGGGGTCAAGCGCATTGGCACTGCCTGCGATCAACCTGCCGTCAGGATACCACCAGCCCTGGCTGCCGCGGCGCAGGGTCAATTCCTGCGTTGTGTTGACGTTCAGCTTGGTTGCGGCGCCGGATGCATCGGTTGTGATCCGGTAGCGGGTTGCGCCGTTTGCGCCGGAAATCTGCCATCCATCGGGGTTGCGGACGATTTCGGCATGGTCCGCGCCGTCCGCGCCCCAATCCCATGCGATCTTCGTGATGCGATCCGGTGTCACGACGGCGCGCAGACAAGAACTGCGGGCAAGGCGATGTGCAGACTGATCATGAATATCCCCGGTTGATCGGCTTGTGCAGATCATTCTGTGTTCTCGAATATCTGTCCAGTGTCGTTGTAGGAGGTCAAGCTGTGACGGTGGCGGGGCGGTTCGGGCCAAGCGATGCATGGCGTAGAACTTGTGTCAGAATGATCAGAACGGCAAGCTGGCCGGACAAAACAGCAGGCCAGATCAGCGCATACTGCGCATCAAAGTATTTCTGTGGCCCGGTTCAGCGCCACCGCCCGCTCGCCCAGCAGCAGATCCAAGCGGTGAATTAGGGGCAGTCATCTCGCAACAGGGGCGCGAAACCGTCGGGCCGCTGATAGGGCAGGTTCTTTTGCAGGCGCGTGCCCGGGGACAGTTGCACTTTGACAGCGTTAACGATGCGCTAGAGCTTTACCTGGGGCTTCTGGTTGGTGACCTGCAGATCAGGCGGGTCATCGGATGGGTGCCCCAACCCACGCAGGCGCAAATGGCGCAGCGCAACGCACAGGCTGTTGCGCATCTGACGACGCTGCTGAGGGACTAGGGTTCAGGCGCATCAGCCCGCGCAATGACGCGGATTTCGACCAGTGCACCAGCGCGCCGCAATCCAGCCACCTCGACCGCGGTCCAGGCCGGGTAGGGCGGGCGGACATAGTCGCCATGCACCATTTCAAATACGTCAAAATGTCTGGCCATGTCGATGTGATAGCTTGTCATCTCAACCACAGCACCAAAATCCGCGCCGATTGTGGCAAGCAGACCGCTGATCTTATCAAATGCAGCGCGAAACTGGGTTTCAGGGTCGCTTGACATGGTGCCATCGGGCGCGCTGCCTGTCATACCGGTGAGAAACAGATGCCCATGCGAAATGACGCCCGGCGACAGCTTCAGCGGTATGTCAGCGGCGCTTACACCGTCGGGATAAATCGCGCGCTGGCTCACGCCGGTTCGCGCAACACGCGCGGTACCTTGAACTCCACGTTCTCCTCGGCGGTGACGACCTGTTCGACAGTCACGTCGAACCGGGCGCGAAAGGCGCCGATCACCTCGTTGATCAGCACTTCCGGGGCCGATGCACCTGCCGTGATACCCATTGACGTGATCCCGTCGAGTGCGCGCCAGTCGATATCGGTGGCACGCTGCACCAGCTGGGCATAGTTGCAACCGGCCCGCGCGCCTACCTCGACCAGTCGCTTGGAATTTGATGAGTTGGGGGCACCAACAACCAGCATGGCATCGCATTTCGGTGCCATCGCCTTGACCGCCTCCTGGCGGTTGGTGGTGGCGTAGCAGATATCTTCCTTATGCGGCCCGACGATGGCCGGAAAGCGCGCCTGCAGGGCGGCCACGATATCGGCCGTATCATCAACCGAAAGGGTCGTCTGCGTGACAAAGGCCAACTTGGCCGGGTCGCGCACCTGCACCTCCGCTACATCCTCCACTGTTTCAACCAGCAGCACCTCGCCCTCGGGCAATTGCCCCATCGTGCCCACGGTTTCCGGGTGACCTGCATGACCGATCATGATCATCTGCAACCCGTTATCGGCATGGCGCTGCGCCTCGATATGGACCTTGCTGACCAGCGGACAGGTGGCATCGACATAGATCATTTCGCGCTTGGCAGCGGCCGCGGGGACCGCCTTTGGAACACCATGCGCGGAAAAGATAACGGGGCGATCATCGGGGCACTGATCCAGTTCCTCGACAAAGACAGCCCCCTTGTCGCGCAAGCCATCCACGACGAACTTGTTATGCACGATCTCGTGGCGGACATAGACAGGCGCGCCCCATTTTTCCAACGCCATCTCGACAATCTTGATCGCCCGGTCAACACCGGCGCAAAACCCGCGCGGGGCGGCAAGATACAAGGTCAGGAGTGGTTTGGACATCTGGATCCTCCGGTGTTGCTTACAGAGGTAATCCGTCAGCGGGCCGAGGTCCAGCATAGCGGGGTGTGACGAATAGGCCTGCAGTGGCGGCGACAACGGGCGACGCTCCATACATTTTTGCATGCCCGCGATACGAATTCAGACAATTCTCATTGAAATGCGCATGGTTGATAAGGCGTCGAAAGGAGCATGACCATGCATATTCGCGCCACACTCGACCGTTACCCACCGACCTGGCTTATCGTGTTCGGAATTTTGGCTTTTGGCTATGGAATGATCCGCATCACGCAGATCGGTCTTGCCCCGCTCTGGCTGATGGCACAGCGCGTAGTGCGCTTACCTCTGTCCGGACGGCGTTGGCCGGTTCTCCCTTTCCTCAATCGGAACATGCCGTTCCGGCGATGAATTGTTCGGCGGGTCACTTGTCCCGCGCGTAATCTGAAAAGACAAACCGATGAAATCTGAATCCACTTGCTCTGTGTTGGGGCCGGCCGATCACGTCATCCCTGTATATCAGCGATGGTTTGGCACCTGGCAGATTGCCATCGGCCGACGACCGTTGGATCCCACACAACTGGCCACGCTCTATGACAAACATGCGGCGACATGGGACGCAAAGCTCAGGCGGCTTGGCGTGGTGAACGCCTATGCGACCCTGCTGCAGCAAGCCTTCCCGTGCCGCACCTTTGATCAGGACAGGCCGCGGGTTTTGGATGCCGGGATCGGCACCGGCGCGATGTCTCTTGCGCTGGGCCAAATTGTGCGCGGCCCGCTGCGGCTCAGCGGCATCGACCTGTCCAATCGCATGCTGGTCGAAGCGGGTCAGCGCTTGGCTGACACCGGATTTCACCTTGATCTTAGGCAGGGGGATATCACTGCGCTACCTTATGAAGATGACAGTTTCGATGTGGTTATGACCGCGCACACGGTCGAGCATTTGGGTCGACCGGCCAAAGCACTGGCCGAGTTCCGGCGCGTCCTGAAGCCGGGCGGTTGCCTGATTGCCTGCGTGACCACGCGCTCGGCATTGGCCACATACATCCAGATCCGCTGGCAGACGCATCGGATTGCGGCCACGGATATGCAGCCTTTGCTGTTGTCGGTCGGCTTTGAAAACCCGCATGCGTTGCGGTTTGACAAAGGCACCTCATTGCGCAGGATCAGTGTGCCTTACATCGCGCATAAGCCGCGCAGGTGATCGCTCCGTTACATCACGCACACCGCTGATGCATTGACAAATGTCAATGCCCGAGAGTCAGAAACATCCTATAAAACAAGGTATTACCGGACCGGGCAGATGCGCATCGTCGCCGCTCGATCCAAAAAGATTTTGTGGGGAAGGGTATTTGAACAGATCGGCGGCATCATTCTGTGCAATGATGCCGCCTATTTGTATTCTGCAGAAAATGCCTTCACCAAGGAGGCGTCAGCTTTCCTCGGCGACCTCTTCCGCCGGTTCCGGACGTGGTTCGCGTGCGGGTCGTCCCACCACGTCACGCAATTCGTCCAGTTCGATAAAATTATCCGCCTGACGGCGCAGTTCGTCGGCGATCATGGGCGGCTGGCTGCGGATGGTGGACACCACTGACACACGCACGCCCTTGCGTTGCAGCGCTTCGATCAACGGCCGGAAATCGCCATCGCCCGAAAACAACACAACATGATCCACATGGGGGGCAAGCTCCATGGCATCGACGGCAAGTTCGATATCCATGTTCCCTTTGACCTTACGCCGGCCCATGCTGTCGGTGTATTCCTTGGCCGGTTTGGTGACCATGGTAAACCCGTTATAGTGCAACCAATCCACGAGTGGGCGGATCGGAGAGTATTCGTCATTTTCAAGCAGAGCGGTGTAATAGAATGCCCGAAGCATCTTACCGCGCCGCATGAATTCCTGACGAAGCAGTTTGTAATCGATGTCAAACCCGAGTGACTTAGCCGCTGCGTATAGATTTGATCCATCGATGAAGAGCGCCAATCGCTCGTCCCGATAAAACATAAATTGTCCTTCCAAATTGTATGTCTTGCAGTGTTGTCCCTGTGTGAGTGGTATGTGTGCGCAAGATGAAATTAATGTACGGCTTTATCACCATGTGGCAAGTAGAGAAAAATGGCGTCGGCGGGGGTTTGGCGCTTATTACATTAGGAAGTAATAATATTTCCCCGTGGGGTGACGCAACGGCAACTGTCCAAAAAGCCATGGCAGCGGTATCCAAGGCCGCGCAAGTCACCGCAAAATATAGCGGATTGTACCAGACGCCGGCCTTTCCGCCGGGGTCCGGTCCCGATTTCGTGAACGCGGCATTGGCCTTTGTCACAGCTCTGTCACCTCACGATTTGCTGGCTCTTTTGCACGGGGTTGAGGCCGAAGCAGGGCGCGCACGAACCGTCCGCTGGGGGCCGCGAACCCTCGACATAGACCTGATCGGATTGGGCGATGCGATCTGCCCCGATGTGCAAACACAGACGCATTGGCGCAACCTGCCGCCTGACGCCCAGACCCAGGCAACCCCCGATCAACTGATCCTGCCGCATCCGCGGGTACAGGACCGCGCGTTTGCCTTGGTGCCGCTGGCAGATGTCGCGCCGGACTGGCGGCATCCGGTTCTGGACCAGACGATCACGCAAATGCTCGGCAAGCGACCAGCCGAAGAAAGGCGCTCTATCGTGCCACATTGATTTTCTGCGAGGTATCCTTAGAGTTTATCCAAGTTATTGTGATACTCATATTTCTAGGGACTATCTAATATGGATAGTGGCTCAGTTCTAACCTATCTTGCCAACAACTGGGCTTGGGCCTTGGGTCTCGCGACCTTCATGTTCGGGCTGACATCCTTGGCCAGCCTGCTCAATCAGGACCGGCGGGACGATGTGGCACTGTGGCTTATGGGTGCGCATTCCGAAACACGTTGGAGCGACAGTTTCATTGGCCTTTTTGATGCGGTCTTTGGGCAGAACCACTTCTCAGTCCGCTGCTTTCTGCGATCAGTGGCCGCCACCCTTATTGCTGTCGTGCTGATCTGGTTGTTGATGGGCAGCGCAAACACAATCGGCCTGCGCATGCAAAGCGACACGACGCTGGGGTCGTTGCTAATCATAGGGATGATCGTCAACATCGCGGCCGACTATGTGTCGCTGCTGGAAACACGCTGGCTGCTGGGACGCATGCCACGCCGGGTGTTGGCGCAGATCGGGGTGCTTATCCTCGATCTTATGATCTCGGCCCTGATCATCTGGATCGCTATCTTCGGATATATCAACAGCCCGCTGCATGACGGAGAAATCGAAACATTCGCCGAAATCCTCGGCGTCTTTTCCATCTTTTCAGTGTTCTTCTATTCGACCTTCCTGACGTCGGTCTGGACATGGGCCTACATCGGGTCGACCTGGCTGATGCGTTTGGCGACGCGATTGCGGGTGTCGTATTGGCTGGATGTTGAAGGGAAGCCGATAAAGGTGCTGTTTCTGCTTTTGGCGGGCAGCGTTGGTGTTGTTACATTCGCTGGGTCGATTGCATTCAGCAGCACATTTGTGAGGCAACAGGATGGAGTCAGTTTTGCGGACCGTGCACTTTGTGCGTTATTTAAAGGTCGAGTATGCCTTGACGTGGCAGAATTGACGTCCGCAGAGCACGCGCAATTGGATTTCATCACTCTCGCTTGTGAAGGTGGAGTGACTGGTGAATGTCTAAGACGTGGACTTGCGGTTTGGGAACTCGATGCGGAAGCAGCGTGGCGCTTGTGGTATGCAGCCTGCGAGGGTGAGGACATCGCAGCCTGCACCAATTTGGGTTTTTTGCATGCAAGAGGCCTTGGAACAGATGTCAACTATGCTGAAGCTGCGCGTCTGTATCGGCAGGGATGTGATGGCGGTCATGCTGGTGGTTGCTCTTATTTGGGTCAGTTGTATCAAGATGGACTTGGGGTCGACGCAAGTTACCGCAACGCCACACGTCTGTATCAGCAAGGATGTGATGGCGGTCATGCTTGGGGCTGCACTAATCTGGGAATATTGCACGATGAAGGACTTGGGATGGACGTAAACTATGCCGAGGCCGCACGTCTATATCGACGGGCTTGCGATGGTGGACATGCCGATGGGTGTTCTTTCTTGGGTTATTTGCACCGCGATGGTCTTGGCATGGCCGTAAACTACAGCGAGGCTGCGCGTCTATATCGGCAAGGTTGCGATGGTGGACATGCTTGGGGCTGTACGTTTTTGGGCGCTTTGCATTCTCAAGGGCTTGGAATGGACGTGGACTATGTCAAGGCTGCTGAGTTGTATCAGCGAGGTTGTGATGGCGGGCATGCCGCCAGCTGCACTAATTTGGGCAATCTTCTTAGTGTGGGGCTTGGGACGGATGTGAATCAAACGGAGGCGGCACTCCTTTATCGGCAGGGATGCAATGATGGGCACGCTATCAGCTGCGTGAATTTGGGCAGCTTTCACCAAAATGGTGTTGTTGTGGATCAAGACCTTGTGGAGGCGGAACGTCTTTATCAGCGGGGCTGCGATTTGGGCAAGGCGGTGGCTTGTGATTGGGCGGAGGCACTAAGGCGAGAAGACTAATAGCGGCCGAGTCTCGAACCGATCAAATTCGCATCCCCCTTGCCAACACGTCGCAAACCGCCTAAAGACCGCGTCTTAACTTCTGTCAGATTCCCAATGGAGATCGCAAATGGCCCGCGTCACCGTCGAAGATTGCGTCGATAAAGTTCCCAACCGGTTTGAGCTTGTGATGCTTGCGGCCCATCGCGCCCGCGAAATTTCCGCCGGTGCGCCGATCACGGTGAACCGCGACAACGACAAGAACCCTGTCGTGTCCCTGCGCGAGATTGCAGAAGAAACCCAGCAGGCCGACGATCTGCGCGAACGCATGATCGAAGCCAACCAGACCCAGATCGAGGTTGATGAGCCGGAAGAAGACAGCATGTCGCTACTGATGGGTGCCGAAACCGACAAACCTGTCGAAGACGACATGTCAGAAGAGAAATTGCTGCGTGCGCTGATGGAGGCGCAAGGGCAGCGTTAAGTGCGCCAAGCTGCGGCGTCATTCCGACGTCGTACCGAAATTTTCAACCCCGATAAGCATGGCCCTTATCGGGGTTTTCTTTTGCCTTGCGATGGTCAGGTTACATCCAGACGGGGCGGTTTCGCCAAGCCCGACCGCGTTGACGGAAGTTTGTTCTTCATGATCATCGTTCATTTCCCCAAAACGACGTGAGTTGCAAAACGCTGTCGCCCATACATGTCTGGTTGGTGAATCTCCCGGAAATCAGGTGCCGATTGTGTATAATCTGGCCGGAATGGTGGCATTGCTCAGCGCGACGCGGCATGGCTTGCCCACGACTCTCTGATGGCGGGAACTCTCGGCGCCACGAATGACGTGAATGCTGGGTCACGCGGCGGACAATAATGTCGTTGTGGGCGTGGTCAGACCCGCAGTCCAAAGCAAATCTGCAGGAAATGCTGATTTCTGCGCCAACGACGTTAGAAATAGCCTATTCCTTTGTCGTTCAATTGCTTAGAAACGAGCGATTGTGAACAGAAACATGTGGCAAGCCGTATCAGGCAACGCCACCAGATGCCGTAGACCGGCCGTGCAATGAAAGGCGCAGACCCAGATGACGACGGCGGACGATCTCATTGCACTGGTCCGTACCTATAACCCGCGCTCGAACGAATCCCTGCTGCGCGATGCATTTGTCTTTGGTGAGCAAATGCATGAGGGCCAGTTTCGTCATTCTGGCGAACCCTATTTCTCGCATCCTGTCGCGGTCGCGGGTATCCTTGCTGAACAGCAGATGGATGACGCAACCCTCGTGACCGCCTTGCTGCACGACACGATCGAAGACACCAAAGCGTCTTTTGCAGTCGTGGAAAAAAGGTTCGGGCGCGAAATTGCGGAACTGGTCGATGGGGTCACAAAACTGACCAACCTGCAACTCAACTCGACCGAAACCAAACAGGCCGAAAACTTCCGCAAACTCTTCATGGCCACGTCGCGCGACCTGCGGGTGACGCTGGTCAAACTCGCCGACCGTTTGCACAATATGCGCACCATCAAATCTATGCGCCCCGAAAAGCAGGCGCAAAAGGCGCGCGAGACGATGGATATTTTCGCCCCACTCGCTGGCCGCATGGGGATGCAATGGATGCGTGAAGAGCTTGAGGATCTGTCATTCCGCGTCCTCAACCCCGAAGGGCGCAACTCGATCATCCGGCGGTTCATCACGCTGCAGCGTGAAGCAGGCGATGTGGTGCAAAAGATCACGGCTGATATGCGCGTTGAGCTGGAAAAGGCCAACATTCAGGCCGATGTTGTCGGTCGGGCCAAGAAACCCTATTCGATCTGGCGCAAGATGCAGGAAAAGGATCAGGGGTTCAGCCGCCTGTCCGACATCTACGGTTTCCGCATCATCACCGCGACCGAAGCCGATTGCTACCGCGTCCTTGGTGCGATCCACCAACGCTGGCGCGCGGTGCCGGGACGGTTCAAGGATTATATCAGCCAACCGAAATCCAACGGCTACCGGTCGATCCACACCACCGTGTCCGGGCGCGACGGCAAACGGGTGGAGGTCCAGATTCGCACCCGCGAAATGCACGAGGTCGCGGAAACCGGGGTCGCCGCCCACTGGTCCTACAAGAACGGGGAGCGGGTCGAAAACCGGTTCGCCGTCGATCCGGTCCACTGGATTTCATCCCTGACCGAACGTCTGGACGAAGACCAGGACCACGATGAATTCCTCGAAGCGGTCAAGCTTGAGATGTATGTCGACCAGGTGTTCTGCTTCACCCCCAAGGGCGACGTGATCAAACTGCCGCGCGGGGCCACCCCCATCGATTTTGCCTACGCGATCCACACCCGGATCGGGTCGGCCTGCGTGGGGGCCAAGGTTGACGGGTTGCGCGTCCCGCTCTGGACCCGGCTGAAAAACGGACAATCGGTCGATATCATCACTGCCGAAGGGCAAACGCCTCAGGCGACATGGATCGACATCGCTGTCACCGGACGGGCGAAAACAGCCATCCGGCGTAGCCTGAAAGAGGAAGACCGGGAAAGGTTCATCCGGCTGGGGCGGGAACTGGCGCGGGTAGCGTTTGAGAATGTGGGCAAGCGATCAACCGAAAAGGCCTTGCGCACAGCGGCCAAGGCGCTGGCCATCGACACGGTCAGTGATCTTCTGTCACAACTCGGCAGCGCCGAAATCACCGGGCGCGACGTCGTGCGCGCGATCTATCCCGAATTGGAAAACAAACAAGGGGACGAGATTGACCAGGGCCGCGCTGTCGTGGGCCTCGCCGCAGATCAGGTCCAGCAGCGCAGCCCCTGCTGTCAGCCTGTGCCGGGTGAACGGATCGTCGGGATCACCTATCGCGGTCACGGTGTCAAAATCCATGCCATCGATTGTGAGGCGCTGGCCGATTACGAAGACCAGCCCGAACGCTGGATTGACCTGCGCTGGCATGAAGGAACGCACAGCCCGGTCAATACTGTTACCTTTGATGCAACAATCACAAATGATTCCGGTGTGCTGGGGCGGGTTTGTACGTTGATCGGGGAACAGAACGCCAATATCTCTGACCTGCGATTCATTGACCGGAAACCGGACTATTTTAGGTTGCTGATTGACGTGGATCTGCGCGACGCAGAGCATCTGCATCGCGTCATCACCGCGCTCGAGGCTGAAAGCAACGTGTCCTCCATCGCGCGGTATCGGGACCCCGGTCTCGCCAGTACGGGAAGGAAGACGAGTCTTGGTGTTCAAACGCAGGGATAGACGGCCGATCTGGCGGATTGTCGTCGACTTCTTCTATCCCCGTGGCGGTTGGACAAGGGCGGCGCATTACGTCAAACACCGGATCCGGCGTTTGCCCGACACGCCGGAAAAAATCTCGCGCGGGATCGCGGCAGGCGTGTTTACCACCTTTACCCCGTTCTACGGCCTGCATTTTGTCATCGCCGCCGGATTATCGCTGCTGATGCGTGGCAACGTTTTTGCTTCACTACTGGCGACATTCTTTGGCAACCCCTTGACCTACATCCCCATCGGCTATGCCTCGCTCGGCACCGGGTATCTGCTGCTGGGGCGGCCGTTCGACGCCAAACTGATCGGCATCGGCGAAGACATCCCCGAAGACTTCTGCGCCCTTGGCTGCCAGTTTGCCAATGCGTTTTCTGACCTGTGGCATAATTTCATGGCGATGTTCACACCAGCCACCGCCGACTGGCGCGGGTTGATCGATTTCTATCACGAGGTGTTCTACCCCTACATGATCGGCGGGATCATCCCGGGCCTCATCTGTGGGACGGTGGCTTATTACTTTGCCGTGCCCCTGATCACCGCCTACCAAAAGCGGCGCAAAAAGGCGCTGCGCGCCAAGCTCGAGCAGCTGACGAAAAAGACACCATCTGCGGATGACGCGGGTCAGTGACCGCGCTAGGTTGGCCGTAAAAGGGGAACGCCGATGACCGAAAAACTGCGACTTGGGATAAATATCGACCACGTGGCAACCGTGCGGAACGCACGCGGCGGGGCCGTGCCGGACCCGATCCGCGCCGCCATCATGGCGGAAGAGGCCGGGGCCGATGGAATCACCGCCCATCTGCGCGAAGACCGGCGGCACATCTCTGACACCGATATCGAAGGGTTGATGGACGCCCTTAAGGGTCCGCTGAATTTCGAAATGGCCGCGACTGCGGAAATGCAGAAAATTGCCCTGCGCCACAAACCCCACGCGGTCTGCATCGTGCCGGAAAAACGCGAGGAACGGACAACCGAAGGCGGGCTCGAAGTCGCCCGCGAAGAGAATTCGCTCGCCCATTACATCGCCCCTCTGCGCGACGCCGGTTGCCGGGTGTCGATCTTCATCGCCGCCGACCAGCGCCAGATCGAAGCGGCGCACAGGATCGGCGCGCAGGTCATCGAACTGCACACCGGCGCCTATTGTGACGCCCATGCCGAAGGGCGGTTCGACGAACGGGATGAGGAACTCAAGAAACTCACCGACATGGCCGCTTTCGCCGACAGCCTCGGGCTAGAGGTGCATGCAGGCCATGGCCTGACCTACGATTGCGTCGGCCCCGTCGCGGCCCTGCCGCAGGTGGTCGAACTCAACATCGGTCACTTCCTGATCGGCGAAGCGATCTTTCGCGGCCTGACCCCCGCCATCACCGAAATGCGGCGGATCATGGACGAGGCGCGGAGTGGAGTCTAAATGAACTTTCTGCGATACGCTGCCGTTGTATTCGTGCTTACGTTCGGTCTGCCGATAGTTCTGGGGCTCATTAAGCGAGTGTTGGGGGTAAATCTTACGACTGCATTTATCTTGATCGTACCCGCGATGATCGCCGCCGGGATTGAAGGGCCCAAGCACGCAGCCAAATACAAACGGATGCCCACGGGATCGGAAACGGTCACTTTTACGCTGATTGGCACGCTTCTCGCTGTCGGCGCGCAGGGCATTTTTCTGGTCATGCTCGTCGCATTTGAGCCTGAATTCAATGGGTGGCTCTATTCGGCTGGTGCGGGAGGACTGGCTATTGGAGCTTTCCTGTTCATCACGGTGGCGATTGCATTTAGCAATTTGGTGTCCTTTAGAATGGGGGCCACCGACCAACTGAAGCGGAACAATCCGTCAGATGTCTTCAAGTGATCGGTAGCAAGTCGCAACAAGTTGGAGCCAAGGGAGCCTCGTCGTTGTTTGAACCAACCGCGATAGAAAAGAGCGCCATGCGCGCTGTCACCGATCATGCCTGCGACCTCAAACGCCAGGGCAATTCCATCATCTTCACCGCCGCCATCGTCATGGATGATCAGGTCGTGGCGACCGCCCGGAACGAGGCCGCGGATACCAACGATGTCAGCCGCCATGCAGAGGTTGTGGCCATCGCCCGCGCCACCGAGGCGCTGGGCACGCGCGATCTGTCAGGGGCCACCCTCATCGCGTCCTGCCAGCCCTGCGAAATGTGCCTGTCGACGATGCGCTGGGCGCGGATCGACCGGGTGATCTTTGCCGCCCAGCAGGCCAATACCAAACCCGAATATTTCCGCTTTCCAAAACTGACGATCACGGATTTCCACGCCGCCTGCGACGGGGCCTTTGAATGGCACGGCGGGCTGGACGAAGACCGGGTGGCCCATATCTACGCGGCAGAGGATGACACATGATCCGACACATCGTTCTTCTGGCGCTGACCCCCGATCACGATGCAGGCGAACTGGCCGACATCATGCAGCAGCTTGCGGAGCTGGTCGGTCACCTGCCGGGGTTCACCGATTTCGAACACGGACCCAACCGGGATTTCGAAAACAAATCCGCGCAATACCCGTATGGTTTTGTCGGGACGTTTGGGGATGCCGACGCGCTGAACACATATGCCAACGACGCGCAGCACAGTGCGCTGGGCGCACGTCTTGTGGCGCTTTGCCAGGGCGGGGCGGACGGGATCATGGTGATTGATCTGGACATGGGCGCGTGATGACTGCCACAAAATCCTCTTGGAAAGCTTACAGAACCATAACGATGGGGTCCGACGTTTTGCCGACGCAAATCCGACGCGATGCCGACCGCGTTTTTTCGGGGTTTTCATGATCCTCGGCGTCGGTACCGATCTTGCAAATATCGACCGGATCGCGGGCACGCTCGAGCGGTTCGGCGACCGTTTCCGCAACCGTGTTTTCACCGAAATCGAACAGGCCAAGGCCGAACGGCGCCGCGATGTCGCCGGCACCTACGCCAAACGCTGGGCCGCGAAAGAGGCGTGTTCCAAGGCCCTCGGCACCGGCCTCGCCATGGGCATCGCCTGGAAGGACATGTCAGTCACCAACCTGCGCAGCGGCCAGCCCATCATGCACGTCACCGGCTGGGCCAAGGAACGACTGGACAAGATGACCCCGCCCGGCCACGAGGCGATTATTCACGTGACTTTGACCGATGATCACCCCTGGGCGCAGGCCTTTGTGGTGATCGAGGCGCGGCCCATCGCTTGACAGTGCAGGCGCGCAGCCTCATGTAGCCCCAAACGTTCAAAGGATATCAAAATGGCCGAGAAAAAAGGCTTTATCGGTGGCATTATCGAGACGATCAAGACAGTGTTCTGGGCGCTGGTGATCGCCGGTATCTTCCGCACCGTCTTTTTCCAGCCATTCTGGATCCCGTCCGGTTCGATGAAAGATACGTTGCTGATCGGCGATTTTTTATTCGTGAATAAAATGGCTTACGGGTATTCCTATGCCTCCTGTCCATCAATCCGCATTCCCCAGATCGGGGTCGATCTTGGGGCGGAAGATTTCTGCGGCTGGTTTGAAGGCTATGACGACCGGCTGTTCGGCTCTGATCCGGAACGGGGCGATATCGTTGTGTTCCGCCATCCCGTCGATGGGCGTGACTTCATCAAGCGTCTGATCGGCCTGCCGGGTGATCGCATCCAGATGAAAGACGGGCGGCTCCACATCAACGATGAGCCGGTTCAGCTCGAAGATGCAGGTGTGTTCGTGGAAACCTATGAACCACAGGGGCCGCTGGGCGGGTTGCCGGGCTGCGCAAACGGTGCCGTGGGCCTTGGGGCCGTATGTGAAAAGGAACGCCAGATCGAAACCCTGCCGAACGGGGTCAGCCACGCCATCCTGAATATCGGCGACCGCCGGACGGATAACACCGGTGTTTTCACCGTGCCGGAAGGGCAGTTTTTCTTCATGGGCGACAACCGCGACAACTCCACCGACAGCCGCGTGGCCCAGGCCAGCCGTGGTGTCGGCTTTGTCGAACGCAAGGATATCGTCGGGCGGGCCGACCGCGTCATGTTCTCGTCCGCCGGACGGTCCATGCTTGCCTTCTGGACATGGCGCAGCGACCGGTTCTTCAAGGCATTGGACTGATCCATGCGGCACGTGATCATCGGATTGCCACTGGCCATCGCGTTGATCGGTGCCGTGTTTTACTGGAGACCGTACTGGATCCCCAGCGGATCGATGAAACCGACCTTGCTGGTAGGAGATTACGTCGTTGCCACCCCGTTGTGGGGCGCGCCAGAGCGTGGCGATGTCCTCGTCTACCGTCACCCGACCAATGACGCCATTTTTATCGCCCGACTGATCGGCCTGCCGGGTGACCGGGTGCAGATGGTGGATGGGGGGCTAACGCTCAACGATCAACCCGTTGATCTGCAGAGTGACGGAAGTTTTATCGATGTTATGGAACCGCAAGGTCCCGTCGGTGGGTGGCCCGCATGCGCCAATGACCCAGTCGGCATAGGCGGGGATTGCGAGAAACAGCAGCAGATCGAGACGCTGCCGAATGACATCAGTTATGCCATATTGAATATCGGGGATCGCGCCACCGACAATACCGGCGTGTTCACAGTGCCAGAAGGCCAATATTTTATGCTTGGCGACAACCGCGACAACTCCGTTGACAGCCGCATCGACCGGTTGCGCGGTGGCGTCGGCTTTGTACCCGCCGAAAATGTCCGCCGCCGCGTGGCCCGCGTAGTATTTTCATCGGCGGGCCGGTCTTTGGCCGATGTTTCAAACTGGCGTTCTGACCGCTACTTCAGGCCAGTGCAATGAAACTGTCCGCAGACCTCAATACGTTTTCCGAACGGCTTGGCTATCAGTTCCGCCAGCCTGAACATCTGGTACGTGCTGTCACGCATTCCTCCATGGTCAGCCCGCACCGGGACGACAATCAGCGACTGGAATTCCTCGGCGACCGTGTGCTGGGGCTTGTCATGGCCGAGGCGCTGCTGAAGGCCGACCCATCCGCCCCCGAAGGCCTGTTGGCACCGCGTTACAACGCCCTTGTCCGGCGCGAGGCTTGCGCCGATGTGGCGCGTCAGATTGATCTGGGCAAGGTCCTCAAGCTGGGCCGCTCCGAAATGAAATCAGGCGGTCGCCGGAAAGAGGCGCTATTGGCTGACGCGATGGAGGCGGTGCTTGCCGCAATCTATATCGATGGCGGCTTTGACGCGGCCCGCGACGCCATCCTGCGGCTTTGGGGCAGGCGTATTCACAATGTGGCCGAAGATGCCCGCGATGCCAAAACCGCCTTGCAGGAATGGGCGCAGGCGCGCGGCGAGGTGCCGCCACAATATGTGGAAGTCGACCGCACTGGACCTGATCACCAGCCTGTCTTTACAATCGAAGTACGGCTCGCCTCCGGCCCTGCCGAACAGGCCACGGCCGGGTCCAAACGGCAGGCTGAACAGGCCGCCGCCAGCGCGTTATTAAAGAAAGTCGATACATGACCGATGCCCCGACCAAAGCAGGTTTTGTCGCCCTGATTGGTGAACCGAACGCCGGCAAATCCACCCTGCTCAACCGTATGGTCGGGGCCAAGGTGTCGATCGTGACGCATAAGGTGCAAACGACGCGCGCGCGCATTCGCGGCGTGGCGATGGCCGAGAACGCGCAGCTGATCTTTATCGACACGCCGGGCCTGTTCAAACCGCGCCGAAGGCTGGACCGGGCGATGGTCGCCGCCGCCTGGGGCGGGGCGGCCGATGCCGATGTGGTTGTTCTGATGGTCGAGGCGCATCGCGGCATGACCGACGGCGTAAAAACGATCCTTGAAACACTGGCAGATCGGGCCGGTAAAAGCCCCGTAGCACTGGCCATCAACAAGATCGACAAGGTGAAATCAGAGGTGCTGCTGGCCCTGACAAAGGACATGAACGACGCTTATCCCTTTGCCGAAACCTTCATGATCTCGGCAGAGCGTGGGCATGGCTGCGACGCCTTGCGGGACTGGTTGGTGACCCAAGTACCCGAAGGCCCGTATCTCTATCCCGAAGACCAGATCGCCGATCTGCCGATGCGCATGATCGCCGCCGAAATGACCCGCGAAAAACTGACATTGCGCCTGCATCAGGAACTGCCCTACGAACTGACGGTCGAGACCGAAAATTGGGAAGAACGCCCCGATGGATCGGCCCGGATCGACCAATTGATCTATGTCGCCCGCGACGGACACAAGGGCATCGTGCTGGGCAAGGGCGGTGAGACGATCAAGGCGGTCAGCAAGGCCGCAAGGCTGGAACTGGAGGAGTTTCTGGGGCGGCGCGTGCATCTGTTCCTGCAGGTCAAGGTGCGGCCAAACTGGCTGGAAGATGCGGAACGCTATTCCGAAATGGGCCTCGATTTCAAAGATGGCAATGCATAGACCACCTGTCCCGGGCTTGACCCGGGACCTCGACCGGGACCGACGTGGAGGTCCCAGGTCAGGCCCGGGACGGGGCCACCCATGAAACTGACGGCCGACATTTGGGTGTCCGCTTACCTGACGCGGTTGCGCTTGCAGGATATCCCGGCCTTTGTGGTCAAACGCGGTGATGGGACCGCCGGGGCCGTGCTGGTTAAGCTCAACACGCTCGACGGACAGGCCCGCTGTTATCAGCGAAGCTTCGATCTGATGAGCGGCGAGCGTAAATGGATCGTTCTGACCGAAGGGGACGAGGGTGAGGTGGATGCCTCCATCACCAAACAGCGCAGTTTTGACCCGGATCTGTGGGTGATTGAGGTTGAGGATCGCGCAGGCCGTCACCTGCTCGATGAACCGGGGTTGTCATGATCGAATGGTCCGATGAAGGGGCCATTCTGGCCACCCGGCCCTTTGGCGAGACATCTGTGATTGTCGAGCTTTTCAGCGCGACCCATGGCCGGCATGCGGGCGTCGTGCGGGGCGGCACCAGCCGCAAGATCGCCCCGACGCTGCAGCCCGGCGCACAGGTTTCGGCCACATGGAAGGCGCGGCTCGACAGCCATCTGGGTAGCTTCACTATCGAACCGGTCCGCAGCCGTGCGGCGGCCGCCATGGCGGATCGACTGGCGCTGGCAGGCTTGAACGCGGTCTGCGCGATCCTGTCCCATGTCCTGCCCGAACGCGAGGCACATGCGCCGCTTTATGACCGCACGATTGCTTTGCTTGATCTGCTGGGGCAGGCCGAGGTCTGGCCGCTGGCTTACTTGCGGTGGGAACAGGCGCTGCTGGACGAAATGGGTTTTGGCATGGATCTGTCCCAATGCGCCGTGCATGGGGTGAACGAAGAACTGATCTATGTCTCACCCAAATCGGGCCGCGCCGTGAGCCGCACTGCCGCTGGGGAGTGGGCCGACCGTTTGCTGCCACTGCCGCCCGTCTTGGCAGGGCAGGGCGATGCGTCCAACGCCGAGATTGTGACAGCGCTTGGCACAACAGGTTACTTCATCGAACACCGCCTGATCAAAAGCCTTGGTGACCGTCCAATGCCAGTGGCACGGGGGCGGCTGATCGACGCGATCAGCCGTTCAGCCTAAACGATCTTGTTCTCGATCAAATAGGTGGCCGTCGCGACAACCGCCTTCGGGGCCTGCCGCATACCCCGCCCCAGCGTCGCAACTGCGCGGCTGTTATCTACCTTTTCGCGCTTGCCCAAAGCAGGAATGATCGACCGGATTGCCGGGTCAAAAAGCCCTAGAAACTTGACGACAAAATCAGGGGCCACCCGCGTGACAACCTTTCGGCCCGGATGGGCGGCCTTGATCACCTTTGCCATATCGGCGAACCACATGAACTGATCGACGGTCATGATCCGCTGGCCATGGGTCCCGGGCTTGTCGATGACGGCGACATGCATCTCGGCCACGTCTTGCACATCCACCGCCGTGAAGCCGAACCCCGGTACCATCGGATCCTTGGCGCGGAGAATGCGTTCAATCACTGCGACAGATGTGCCAAAGCCACGGCCCAAAGGCGCACCAACAACAAAGCCCGGATTGATGACTGTCAGCTCTATCTCTGGTGCATGATCGCGCACATAATCCCAGGCGGCCAATTCCGCCAGCGTCTTGGACTTGGCATAAGGCGTGATGTTCTGATCATCCGGTTCGGTCCAGTTGGTTTCATCATACGCCGTGTCATCCGCTGGCAATGGTGAGCCGGAAATCGCAGCGGTCGATGATGTCATGACCACCCGCGTGATGCCCGCAGCCTTTGCCGCCCGCAATGCGCGCAACGCACCGTCCACCGCGGGGCCGATCACCTCGTCCTCATTCTTGGGCTGCACCATGGGGAAAGGTGACGCGGTGTGCATCAGCACATCCACACCCTCCATGGCAGCATCCCAACCGTCATCGCTGGCCAAATCCAGCGCAACAAATCGCAACCGGCCCTCAAGATCGCTGGCATTGTTCAAATGCGGCTGCACCGCATCTGTCACCTCTGATGCCCGCGACAGGCTGCGAAGGGTGCCGCGCACGTGGTAGCCCGCGTTCAGCAATTGCAAAGCTATGTGTTTGGCGATGTAACCGGACGCGCCGGTCAGAAGGACGGTTGTTGGCATGTGGGGCGTTATCTCTTTGTCTGCATCTGAAGGTGGGCTGCGGTCAGCGAAGGTCAATGGAACGAAGGCAGCAGATCGCGTGTTATCGTAATGAAAAACGGAGCATCGCCATGATCGATATCATCGAAATTCTATGGCGCGTCAGTGTCACACTCGGTCTGATCATCCTGCTCACAAGGCTGGCAGGTCTTAGGTCATTTTCCAAGATGTCCGGCTTTGATTTTGCCGTGACGGTCGCAATGGGATCGGTTCTGGCAGCCGTCGCCACCACACCTGATGCACCGATCACCGACGGTCTGTTCGCGCTTTTGGCGTTGTTTGCGGTTCAGATGACCATTGCAATGGCGCGCAGCCGGTCAGCAAAGGTGCAGGACACGGTTGATAACGAACCACTTCTCATTATGGAGAATGGGAGCGTCCTGCACAAAAATCTTCGATCGGCAGGCATGACGCTTGGTGATCTGCACGGCAAGCTTCGCGAGGCGAATGCATTTGACCTCGATCAGGTTCATGCGGTGATCTTTGAGGCCACCGGCGATGTCAGCGTGCTGCACGGTGCAGGACAGGTCACACCAGCGCTGCTGGAGGGCGTGCGACGCTAATTGCGGTCCGGGCAGCCTGTCCTTGCCATCAATCCAGCAAACGCCGCGCGATCACCTGCGCCTGAATCTCTGCCGCCCCTTCAAAGATATTCAGGATGCGCGCATCGCACAGGATCCGGCTGATCTTGTATTCCAGCGCAAAACCGTTGCCGCCATGGATCTGCAAGGCGTTATCCGCACAGGCCCAGGCGACCCTCGCACCCAGCAGCTTGGCCATCCCGGCCTCCAGATCGCAACGGCGATCATGGTCTTTTTCGTGCGCGCTGAAATAGGTCAGTTGCCGCGCCACCATGATTTCCACAGCCATCATGGCCAGCTTGCCGGACACACGCGGAAAATCGATCAGGGCCTTGCCGAATTGCTTGCGGTCCTGCGCATACCGCATCCCTTCATCCAGCGCCGATTGGGCCACACCGATGGCGCGGGCGGCGGTCTGGATGCGGGCATTCTCGAACGTCTGCATCAGCTGCTTGAACCCCTGACCTTCGCGCTCGCCCAGCAGGTTCTCACCCTTCACTTTGAAATCGTCAAAGTTCAGCGTGTATTCCTTCATCCCGCGATAACCCAGCACCTCGATCTCGCCCCCGGAAATCCCCGGATCCAAAAAGGGCTCCTCATCCGTGCCCGGCGTCTTTTCCGCCAGGAACATCGACAATCCCTTGTAGTTGTCAGTGTCCGGGATCGTGCGCGCCAGCACCGTCATCACATGGGTACGGGCGGCGTGGGTGATCCAGGTCTTGTTGCCGGTGATGATCCAGTCGTCGCCTTCCTTGCGGGCGCGGGTCCGCAAAGACCCCAGATCGGACCCGGTATTGGGTTCGGTAAAGACGGCCGTTGGCAAGATCTCTGCGCTTGCCAGTCCGGGCAACCATTTTTCCTTCTGCGCATCGGTCCCGCCGCACAGGATCAGTTCCGCCGCAATCTCTGACCGGGTGCCGAGCGACCCGACACCGATATAGCCACGCGACAATTCCTCGCTCACCACACACATCGACGCTTTCGACAGGCCAAAGCCGCCATATTCCTCGGGGATCGTCAGACCAAAGACACCCAGTTCGGCCATCTCGTTGATGACCTCCAGCGGGATCAACTCGTCCTTCAGGTGCCAGTCATGGGCATGGGGTTCCACCTTTTCCACGCTGAAGCGGCGGAACTGTTCGCGGATCATCTCCAACTCATCATCCAGACCGGACGCACCGACCGTGATGTTGGCGGCCTGTTCCTGCATCAGTTCCACAAGCCGGATCCGGGCTCCTTGTGTGTTGCCGGACTGGGTCAGCGTCATGACCGCAGGTGCCATCAGGGCGCGCATGTCGTCCTGTGTCAGGCCCATATCCTGCAGGCGCACCATCTCGCCCTGGTTCATCTGGATGCCGCCATAGATCTGCCACAGGTATTCACCAAAGGCGATCTGGTGGATCAACTGCTCCACCTCGCCAAACTTGCCATCTTCCTCAAGACGCATCGCCCAGTTCTGCATCTGGCGCAGCGCCTGGGCATAAGTGGCCAGCCAGGCAAAGCCATGTGCGGCGGTCTGGTGCGCCTCAATCAACTGACCCGAAACACGCCCATCCTCACTGACCAGCCCGGCGACCGCCGCCTTGGCGCGGGACAGAACATCATCCACCGCAGGCAGGGTCGCACCGGTCAGCGTCAGCAAGTCAGCCAATACCGGGCCTTGTGTTATGGGCATGTCCTGTCCGTCATGGGGCATGTGTCGATTCCTCATTTTTGCACATGCAGAGATAAAGTGTTCGCAACTGCAGCGCAATAATAATTCAAGCTGATGTAGTAGTAAGCACAAAAATGTCGCAACGGAATTCGCACTATTATCCGCAAATGCAAATGCGTAAGAGAGATTATGCCTGAATTCCTGAGCATCCTGCCTCCTGCCATTCTCGCCTTTGCCTTTATCGTCACCTTGCTGGGCGGCTTTGTCAAAGGGGCGGTGGGCTTTGCGATGCCGCTGGTCATGATCTCTGGCATGGGGATCCTGATCGAGCCGCAACTGGTCGTGGCGGGGATTATTATCCCGATCCTCACGACAAATATCCTGCAAGTGGCAAGGGCCGGATTGGGTAAAGCCCGGGACGCACTGGCCGAACACTGGCGCTATATCAGCCTTGTCTGCATCATGATCCTGATCTCGGCGCAGTTTTTGCGCAGTATCCCGACCAACGGCATGTTCATCGTTCTAGGTGTACCAGTTGTGGTGCTCTGCGCGATCCAGTTGGCCGGGTGGCGGCCCCGGATCGGGCCCAGGTGGCGGCGGCCCTTCGAATGGGTGGCGGGCACGCTGGCCGGTATCCTGGGTGGCCTTGCAGGAACATGGGGGCCACCCACGGTGTTGTACCTGCTGGCGCTCAACACACCGCGCGACCGGCAGATGGCGGTGCAGGGGGTCATCTACGGGCTGGGGTCCGTGATGTTGCTGGCCGGGCATTTGCGGTCCGGCGTATTGAATGCGGAAACATGGCCCTTTTCCGCGTCGCTGGTCGTGCCCGCGCTGATTGGCATGTGGCTGGGGTTCAAGCTTGGTGACCGGTTCGATCAGGAACGGTTTCGCAAGGTGACCCTGCTTGTTCTGGTGGTTGCAGGTGCAAACCTGATCCGGCGCGGCCTGATGGGTTAGGGCCTGACCTTAGGACAGCAGGTTTTCGAACCCGCAGACGCTGGCCAGTTCTGGCACCAGCTGTGGGGGGACGACCTCAAAACTGGTCTGGTACAGCACCTCACCATCCCGCGTGGCAACCATTTGCCATGGACCCGTGACAAGCTCATAGGCAAAATCGAATTGATAGAATGTCAGCGATGGTGCGATCCCGCTGATACTGGTGATATAGCTTTGGGTCTGCACCTGCGCATCACCCATAGGCGGATGGGTGACCACCATCACAACATCTTCCAGCCCCAACGCATCTGCAGCCATCGCCTTGACCCCGAACCCAATCCCCATAACAGCCGGGACGCGCCGGGCGGTCGAGACAAAGGGCGGGTCCACGTCGATGATATGAGTTTCACCGGCCAGCGTGCCGGGTGCGGGCGAGGTCCCGACCGATTCCGGCGGGCAGATGATCCCCGCCTCGAAACTGGCGATGTCGGGCGATGTCCGGCTCGGCTCCAACGCGGCTTGCGCCCAGGCGAAAACCGGCACGATCAGGATGAGAGGGGTCAGGCGATACATGCCACCAATCTATGGGCCTGATCCATAATGTCGAGAGCCGGTAGATCACAAATCATAGCCGCGCGACGGTGGGGCCATCGCGCGGCAGAAGTCTCATGTAAGATGGGTCTTGACCCATCTTGCCCGGAACGGATCAGCCGATGGCGGCGGCCTTCACGTCGTCATCAATGAACGGCACGTATTTCTCGAAATTATCGCTGAACATGGTCACCAGTTTCGCGGCCTGCGCATCATAGGCGTCCTTGTCCGCCCATGTATCACGCGGGTTCAGCAGACCATCATCCACCCCATCGACCGAGATCGGCACTTCAAAGCCGAAATGCGGGTCCTTGCGGAACGCACTTTCGATCAGGGTGCCATCCAGGGCCGCACTCAGCAGCGCACGGGTCGCCTTGATCGGCATGCGCGATCCGGTGCCATAGGCGCCCCCGGTCCAACCCGTATTGACTAGCCAGCATGTGGCACCGTGGCTTGCAATCTTGCTGCGCAACAGGTTGCCATAGGCCTCGGGACGGCGCGGCATGAAGGGCGCGCCGAAACACGTGCTGAATGTCGGTTCTGGTTCGGTCACACCACGTTCGGTGCCGGCAACCTTCGATGTGAAGCCCGACAGGAAGTGATACATCGCCTGCGCCGGTGTCAGCCGGGCGATAGGCGGCAAGACACCAAAGGCATCACATGTTAGCATGATGATGTTCTTGGGATGCCCACCCAGTGCGCGCTCCGATGCGTTCGAGATGTAGTTCAGCGGATAGGCACAGCGCATATTGGCGGTCAGGCTGTCATCGTTGAAATCCAACTCCAGCGTGTCGGGATCAAACACCATGTTTTCGATGACCGTGTACGGCATCGAACAGGTGGCGTAAATCTCCGGCTCTGCCTCTGGGTCAAGACCGATGGTTTTGGCATAACAACCACCTTCAAAGTTGAAGGTACCGCGCTCCGACCAGCCATGTTCATCGTCGCCGATCAGAACACGGGTCGGGTCCGCCGACAGGGTGGTCTTGCCCGTTCCGGACAGGCCAAAGAACACAGCCGTATCGACCGGATTGCCGGGGGCGTGGTTGGCCGAACAATGCATCGGCATGATGCCCTTTTCGGGCAACAGATAGTTCAACAGCGTAAAGACCGATTTCTTGTTTTCGCCCGCATATTCAGTGCCACCGATCAGGATCAACTTGGCATCCATGTTCAGGGCAATCACCGTGTCCGACCGGCAGCCATGCTTTTCAGGATCGGCCTTGAAGGTCGGGCAATTGATGATCGTGAAATCGGGTACGAAAGTCGCCAGTTCCGATTGTTCAGGGCGACGCAACAGGTGCCGGATGAACAAACCATGCCAGGCCAGTTCGGTCACCACGCGCACGTCCAGACGATGCGCCGGATCGGCCCCGCCATACAGGTCCTGCACGTTATAGGTGCCGCCCTTCATATGGGCGAGCATGTCAGCGTACAGCACATCGAATTTCGCCGGGTCCATCGGCGGGTTGTTTTCCCACCAGATTGTGTCTTCCACAGATGGTGTGCGCACGACAAATTTGTCCTTGGGCGACCGGCCTGTGTGCTTACCGGTCGTCACCAGAAACGTGCCGCCTTTCCCGGTGACACCTTCACCTGCCGCGACGGCAGCATCATGCAACTCGGCCTCAGAGCGGTTGTAATAAACGTAACCCAGCCCTGTGATGCCTTGATCCTCAAGCCTCATCTTCGGGTTGACCGTACCTTGGTCCATGGGTTCGCTCCTCAAATACCGGGCCGGGATGGCCCGCGATACACACTCATTAACACCATGTTTCAAAGGGCTGGTAGTGCGCTTTGCCACAGTTAGCGCAACCAAATGAGTGTTAGCGCAACCAAATGGTCCCGTGATGATCGCCGATGCCTGGCAATCAGGCCGAATGACAAAATTGAACCAATTAAGGCGATATTGTGGCGGGCTGGGACTTTGGGATTGATTCGTCTATATAAAAAGATGAAGAGTGGACGCGAGCGAGCGACAAACATTTCAGTAATTAGGGGAACGATCCCATGTCCAGAATAGCTTTGGTTGACGATGATCGGAATATCCTGACCTCGGTCTCCATGACGCTCGAGGCCGAAGGCTTCGAAGTGGAAACCTACAATGATGGTCAGGCAGCGCTTGAGGCCTTCAACAAACGGATGCCGGAACTGGCCGTTCTTGACATCAAGATGCCGCGAATGGATGGCATGGACCTGCTGCAGCGGCTCCGTCAGAAGACCTCAATGCCGGTGATCTTCCTGACGTCCAAGGATGATGAAATCGACGAGGTGCTGGGCCTGCGCATGGGCGCTGACGATTATGTAAAAAAGCCGTTCTCGCAACGTTTGTTGGTCGAACGCATCCGCGCGCTGTTGCGCCGTCAGGATGCGATTGCAGGCGAAGAGATCGAAGAGACAGAAGAAACCAAGGTGATGGTCCGTGGCGAGTTGGTGATGGACCCGCTGCGTCATGCAGTGAAATGGAAAGGTCAGGACGTTTCCCTGACCGTGACAGAGTTTCTGTTGCTGCAGGCCTTGGCGCAGCGCCCCGGTTTTGTGAAAAGTCGTGATCAGTTAATGGATGTAGCTTATGATGATCAGGTCTATGTTGATGACCGCACCATCGACAGCCACATCAAACGACTGCGCAAAAAGATGCGTAACACTGATAACGAATTTTCCGCGATCGAGACGCTTTATGGCATCGGGTACCGCTACAACGAAGAGTAAGGCATGACATCAGCCCCAAAGGTTGACGTACGTGACCTGAAGTCCGTGCGCGCAGCGGCGCGCGAACCCGACCTTGTGCTGGGCGACGATTGGCTGTCCCCGGAAATGATGGGCATGGAAGATGCCACTCCGCAGTCGCGGCGCGGGCTTTTGTCTCTGCGCAGTTCGCCGATTGCGCGTAAGATCATCACGTTCAACCTGATCGCTTTGATCCTGCTTATCGCCGGTGTACTCTATCTCAACCCCTCGCGGGATAACCTAGCCTATCAGCGGGCCAAGGGCCTGGTCAATGAAGCCCAGCTAATCGCGAACGTGTTCGAAGCACAATTGCCTTCGGTGGCTCCCATTAACCTTATTGCCGCGGACGGAATAGACCCCGCAGCAGCCTTGGCGGGCCTAAACCTGCGCGGCGGGGTCGAGGTGTCACTGTTCACGCCTGATGCGACCTTGGTTGCGTCAGCAACGGGCAGTCTGGGAGCCAATGAGATTGCCGAGCTGGTGCAGACGACAGGTGGGACATTCCTGATCGACTTTCTTGGCGGGACTTGGAACCGGGTAGTGAGCCTGTTCTGGATTGATCCTGATTTGCGCACAGCCGAAGAACAACTCTTTGAACTCGCGCAGAATAACGTGATCGAGTCAATTCAAAGCGGCACGCTGCTGGATGCTACCGATATTGGTGGTGTGATCAGCTTCATCGTCACAACGCCTATCTTGCGCGACGACAATATCGTCGGCGTCATCGCGGTCACCACCGCTGCAGGTGAGGTGGACAGCCTTGTTCGTCGCGAACGTGAACAAGTGCTGCGCCTTTTTCTTGTCGGCATCATGGTCAGCGTGGGGCTCAGCCTTGTGTTGGCATCCACCATCGCCAACCCCTTGGCCGATCTGGCCGCAGCTGCGGAAAGCAGCCATGAAAAGAACGCGCGCCGCATGTCACCGGTCAAGGTCCGCATTCCAGACCTGACCGCACGGCCCGACGAAATCGGCAGATTATCGGGTGCCTTGCGGGGCATGGTGTCTGCGCTTTACGAACGGATTGAAGGCAACGAACAGTTTGCCGCTGATGTCGCCCACGAAATCAAGAACCCGCTGGCCTCGCTGCGGTCCGCTGTTGGCACGATGCGGGTGGCAAAGCGGGCAGACCAGCGCGAGCGGCTGTTGGAAGTCATCGAACATGACGTGAAACGCCTTGATCGTCTGGTCAGTGATATCTCGAACGCATCGCGGCTCGACAGTGAACTGGTCAAGGAAGAGGAAGAAACCTTCGACCTGCTCAATATGCTGGGCAATATCATCGAATTCCTCAGCACCGACGCCACCCAGCGCGGGATCGACTTTATCGCCGATATGCCCGAAGAACCGATACATGTTCAGGGGCTCGAAGGGCGGCTTGCACAGGTTTTCGTCAATCTGATCACCAATGCCGTATCGTTCTGTGATACGGGTGATGCGATCCGGGTCTGGGCGCGGCGGCGGCAAAACCGCGTGCTGGTTGTGGTCGAGGATACTGGCCCCGGCATCCCGGATGAGGCACTGACAAAGATCTTCCAGCGGTTCTACTCCGAGCGGCCAGAAGGGCAATTCGGCAACAACTCCGGCCTCGGTCTCGCCATCTCAAAACAGATTGTCGAGGCGCATGGCGGCGTGATCTGGGCAGAAAACATCCGGCCCACCGACTCTGATCCTACATCCGAACCGCTTGGCGCACGCTTTGTCGTCGGCCTGCCGGTCTGACGGTGCACCTTGACGCAATCGCAGACGATCCACGCCACCTGTGTTGCATGGAATGATCGTGCCGTTCTGATCAGGGGGGGATCGGGGTCGGGCAAATCGACCTTGGGTTTGGTGCTGATGGGCATGGGGTGCAGCCTTGTGGCCGATGACAGGGTTATCGTCATGCGAAATGACGACAGGTTACTCGCCCGGGCTCCGGACACGATTCGCGGATTGATCGAGGCGCGGGGCATCGGTGTGCTGAATGCGGACCCAACTGCACAGGCGCAGGTTGTGCTGGTTGTGGATCTTGACGAAACAGAAAGTGAACGCCTGCCACCCCGACGCGTAGTCACGCTGTTGGGATCGGATGTTCCCTTGATTCATGCGGTCGATGGACCACATTTTGCTCCGGCAATCCTGCAGCTCCTCAAGGCAGGGTGGAGTGACCGATGACAGACCCGGACCCGCAACCCGACCAGAAGACCCCGACCATCGTATTGGTCACGGGGCCGTCCGGCGCCGGGCGATCCACAGCGATCAACGCGCTTGAGGATCTGGGATACGAAGTCATCGACAACCTGCCGCTATCGTTGCTCCCCCGATTGCTGGACGGGCCGCCGCCAAACCGTCCACTGGTTCTGGGGCTGGACGTGCGCAATCGGGATTTCAGCACCAACGCCCTGATCGAAACTATCGACCAGCTAAGTGGGCGGACAGATCTGAACGCCCAGGTGCTCTATCTCGATGCGGATGAAGAAGAACTGGTGCGGCGCTATTCCGAAACCCGGCGCAGGCATCCGCTGGCGCCCGCCGGGCCACCTCTGGCCGGAATTGCCCGCGAACGGGACCTGCTGGTGCCGATCCGCGCGCGAGCGGACGTACTGATCGACACAAGCGGGCTGTCGCCTCATGATCTGCGCGCCGAAGTGGATCGCTGGTTCGCCACCGGCGAAGGGCGGCAACTGGGTGTGACGATCCACTCATTCTCCTACAAACGCGGGCTGCCCCGGGGGATGGATATCGTTATGGATTGCCGGTTCCTGCGCAATCCGCACTGGGATGAAAAGCTGCGGGCGCTGGATGGGCGCGATCCGGCGGTGGCGGCCTATGTCGCCGAAGATCCGCGTTTCGAACCTTTCTTCGAACGGATCAAATCGCTCGCCGATCTTCTGTTGCCGGCGCACAAAGACGAAGGCAAGGCGCATCTTTCCATCGGGTTTGGATGTACCGGCGGGCAACACCGGTCTGTTGCAGTTGCAGAAAGGCTCGCTTCTGCACTTGCGAAAGACGGATGGCATGTGTCTAAACGACACCGTGAAATGGAGCGGCGTGATCTTCAGGCGTCAGTTGGCAAGGGTCAAAAGGTTTGATCGGTATCGTGATTGTGGCACATGGCGGGCTGGCGGGCGAATACCTTGCCGCAGTTGAACATGTGGTGGGCTCACAAGAGGGGATGGTCAGCATCGCCATCGGCCCCGAAGATGATCGCGCAGCAAAACAATCCGAGATTTGTGCGGCAGCCGACGCCGTGGATACCGGTGAAGGGGTGGTGATCGTGACCGACATGTTCGGCGGTTCCCCGTCAAACCTGTCGCTGCGGGCCTGCAACCCCGAAAACCGGCGCATCCTTTATGGGGCGAACCTGCCCATGCTGATCAAGCTGGCCAAATCGCGCAAGCGGTCCGTACCGGACGCCGTTGATGCCGCCATCGCAGCCGCCCACAAATACATCAACTTCCACAATGGCGGGACACCAACATGACAACCTGCCGTCTGAAGATCGAGAATATCAAAGGGCTGCATGCCCGCGCCTCCGCCCGTCTGGTTGAGGTCGTTGAAAGCTTTGACGCAGACGCCACCATCAGCAAAGATGGTGAAAGCACCAGCGGCGACAGCATCATGGGCCTTTTAATGTTGGCAGCTTCCGTCGGAACCTTTATTGACGTAGAGACCCGAGGGCCGCAGGCGGAGGAGCTTGCTACGGCCATCAAGGAATTGGTGGCGGACAAATTCGGCGAAGGCTACTAAAGGTCCGACTGACCGGATAGGACGTATTGAGTGACCGAAACTACCCGGCATATCCCTGCACAACCGGTTGTCCCCGAAGACGCGCCGATCGTCTATGACCGCCGCAGCCTGACCTATTCCAACACGTTCGACAGCCCGATGAAACGCAACATCATCCGGTCCATCGAATGGTGTACGGGCAAGCTGCAGATCGTGCGGATGATCCGCAAGTTCGAGCGGCTGGGCAAATTCCACGGGCAGGCGTTCTGGCGCGCCGCCCTTGATGTCATGGAAATTGACCTGCTGACTCCGCAGGAACAGTTGAACAACATCCCCAAGACCGGACCGGTGGTGTTCGTGGCCAACCACCCCCACGGCATGGTCGACGGCATGATCCTGGCCGACATGATTGGCCGGGTGCGCACTGATTACCGGATCCTGACCCGATCGATCCTGACCGGTATCGACAAAGAGGCCGCAGATTTCATGATCCCGGTCCCGTTCCCACACGAACCGGACGCCCAAAAGAAAATGGTCGAGATGCGGCGCGCCACGATGGAACATCTGGGCAATGGCGGGCTGGTGGCCCTGTTTCCGTCTGGTGTTGTGGCGTCATCCGACACCATGTTCGGCCCGGCGAAAGAGGCGGAATGGAACGTCTTTACCGCCAAGATGATCCGCACATCAGGGGCGACGATCGTGCCCTGCTTTTTCCCCGGATCAAATTCGCGCTGGTACCAGATCGCCAACAAAATCTCCGCCACCCTGCGCCAAAGCCTCCTGCTGCACGAGATCGTGCATGCCTGCGGCAAAGCGCAAAAGCCGGTCATCGGCAAACCTGTCGCCGAAGCCGAAATCGCCTCCCGCATCAAAGAACCCCGCGCCTTCATGGCCTGGCTGCGTGAACAGACATTGGGGTTAAAGGAAGACTGAGCGGATGGCATCCGGAGCGGCACATGTGTCACTGAGACGCGGGGCAACAATTGCGTAGCTTGGCGGAGAACTTATAGCCGGCAATGCGGATCGGACACCGACAAACAGATTGGCAATACCGACTTAAGAGCTACGGTTTGCCATTATTTTGTATAAAGATAGTCGCGCGTCCATCTTCGACCGATGACGACCACAAAGGCTACAATTCATGAGAACAATCGCAGCGCTGGTTTTCCCCGGCTTTGAAACGCTTGATTACTTTGGCCCGATCGAGATGTTGGGAGGTTTCGGCAAAGAGACCGAGATTATCACGGTTGCAAAAGGTGCTGATCCTGTGCCGAGCGTTCATGGTCAGCGGATAGTCGTGGACAAGAGAATATCTGAAAAGAACGATTATGATTTATTGCTCATCCCCGGTGGCGATGCAGCTTTGATTGAGGGGCAAGACGAAGAGTTACTTCAATGGCTCAGAGAAGCCTCCGCAAACGCAGAACGCGTGATGGCAGTCTGTACGGGTACCGTTCTGCTGGGCATGGCCGGCGTCCTGGATGGTCGTAAGGCAACGACCAACAAGATGGATTTTACCGAAACGGTCCATCTTGCACCCCAAGTGGATTGGGTGAAAGAGGCAAGGTGGGTAGAAGACGGCAAGTTCTTTACATCTTCCGGAGTATCAGCCGGGATGGATATGGCGCTCGCGGTGATGGCAGACTTGTTCGGTACAGAGATGGCGGACAGATTGGCCCGGAGCTGCGAGTACGAGTGGCACAGGGACGCCAGCCGTGACCCGTTCGCAAAACTAGCCGGGCTGGTCTGAAGACAGCGGCAATTCACTGCGACTATCAAGCGATCGCCTGCTTGCACTGACGTGCTCCAACCCCGGCCGGTTCACGCCCGGCCATCCATGACCCTAGCGCGTCGGCACCGGCGTCTCGCCCCTGTAGTCATAAAATCCGCGCTTTGATTTCCGGCCCAACCAACCGGCTTCTACATATTTGGTCAACAACGGGCAGGGGCGGTACTTGGTATCGGCCAAACCGTCATGCAGCACGTTCATGATCGCAAGACAGGTATCCAGCCCGATGAAATCGGCCAACTCCAGCGGCCCCATCGGATGGTTCGCCCCCAGTTTCAGCGATGTATCGATGGACTGCACGGAACCGACCCCTTCATACAGGGTATAAATCGCCTCGTTGATCATCGGCATCAGGATACGGTTGACGATAAAGGCCGGAAAATCCTCGGCAGTAGCTGATGTCTTGCCAAGCCGTTCGACGACAGCATGACAGGCCTTGAACGTCTCTTCATCCGTAGCAATGCCCCGGATCAGTTCGACCAGTTGCATAATCGGCACCGGGTTCATGAAATGAAACCCCATGAATTTCTCGGGCCGGTCGGTGCGCGATGCAAGCCGGGTGATCGAAATGGACGATGTGTTTGATGTCAGGATCGTATCAGGCTTCAGATGCGGAACCAGATCCTCGAAAATGGCGGTCTTGATCGTTTCGCGCTCGGTCGCCGCCTCAATGATCAGGTCGGTCTGGCCCAAATCCGTCAGCGTTGCGGTGGTTCCGATGCGTGCCAGCGCCTCTGCCTTGGCGTCAGCGGTGATCAGGTCGCGCCCCACCTGCCGTTCAAGATTGCGGTCGATCAGGGCCATAGCTGCGTTCAGCGCGTCCTCGCTGATATCGGTCATCAGCACTTCATACCCGGCCAGTGCAAAAACATGGGCAATACCATTTCCCATCTGGCCCGCGCCGACGATGCCTACACGTTCGATTGTCATGATCTTCCCCTGACTGGTTCGCTCGCACCATAGGCCCGGGATGGGGGATGCTTCAAGGCGGCGCAGTCGCGAAAATTTAGGTCAAATTTGCGCATTAGCGAATTTGCAAGTGATTTCGGCGAATCTGCATCATGGGTGAAGCACAAAAGGTGGGAACCATGAAGCAAGAGGTTATCGAACACGAAGAACTGTCATATGCGCCATGCCGCTATGGCAATTCGCGGATGCTGTTCCGTGGGCCACGCCGACGGCTGGACCATCCTTATATCGCCTTCATCGGCGGGACAGAGACATACGGCAAGTTCATTCCCAAACCGTTCCCGACGCTGGTCGAACGGGTGATGCGGCAAACCTGTGTCAACCTCGGTTGCGTGAACGGTGGGATCGACGCTTTCGTCAACGATCCAACCATCATGGAAATCTGCAATGGGGCGGATATGACCGTGGTGCAGGTCATGGGGGCCAACTTTCTGTCCAACCGGTTCTATTCGGTCCATCCGCGACGCAATGACCGCTTCCTGCGGGCCTCCACCGTGCTCGAAGCGATTTATGACGATGTCGATTTTTCCGAATTTTCGTTCATCCGGCACATGTTGGGCGCGCTCTACAGCAAATCGCCCGACCGGTTCGATATCGTCGTGGGCGAATTACGCGAGGCGTGGACCGCACGGATGAAGAACATGCTGCATCAGATCGGCCCGCGCAGCATGCTCCTGTGGTTCTCCGAAGAAGAGTTGAGCGACAAGCATTGGTCAGAGCGTGAAGATCAGCTACAGGCCGACCCGCTTTTCATCACCAGATCCATGTTGGAAGAATTGCGGCCGTTGGTACAGGACATCGTGGTCGTTAATCCATCCGACGGTGCCCTCGCCAAAGGCACGATAGGCATGCAATTCCCCGCATCACAAAGTGCCGCCGCATCCGAGATGCTGGGGCCCGCCTGCCACTCCGAGGCCAGCGCATTCGTCATCCCGGCCTTACGCGAACATCTTTACGCCGTTTCATGAGAAAAGGGGCCCGCGGTATCTGCCACGGGCCCCCAAATCCATGTGCTTTCAGGCAATCAGAGCTTTTCAGTCAGCTCCGGCACGGCATCAAACAGATCAGCCACCAGACCATAATCGGCCACCTGGAAGATCGGGGCTTCTTCATCCTTGTTGATGGCCACGATGATCTTGCTGTCCTTCATCCCCGCCAGGTGCTGGATCGCACCGGAAATACCGACAGCAACATAAAGATCGGGGGCAACAACCTTACCCGTCTGACCAACCTGCCAGTCATTGGGGGCATAGCCGCTGTCAACCGCAGCGCGTGATGCACCCACAGCCGCGCCCAGCTTGTCAGCCAGCTTTTCGATCAGGGCAAAGTCATCTTCCGACCCGACACCACGACCACCAGAAACCACGACACCAGCCGATGTCAGCTCTGGCCGGTCGCTTGCGGCAACCTTGTCCTCGACCCATTCGGACAGACCGGGGTTACCAGCCGCACCGATGCTTTCAACCGCAGCAGACCCGCCCATACCGGCAGCATCAAAGCCAGCGGTCCGGATCGTCATGACCTTCTTTTCATCCGACGATTTCACAGTCTGGATCGCGTTACCGGCATAGATCGGGCGCTCGAACGTGTCGGCATCCACGATGCCGGTCACTTCGGAAATCACCATCGCATCCAGCAACGCCGCCACGCGGGGCATCACGTTCTTGGCGTCTGTGGTGCCGGGGGCGGCGATGTGGGAATAATCACCAGCCAGCGACACGATCAGATCTGCGGTGGGTTCGGCCAACCGGTGGCCCAATGCAGGATCCTCGGCGCACAGCACCTTCGACACACCGTCAATCTTGGCGGCCTCGTCAGCGGCAGCCTTGGCAGACGCACCGGCACACAGCACGGTCACATCACCCAAGGCTTGCGCCGCAGTCACGGCTTTTGCGGTTGCATCGACGGCCAAAGCGCCGTCAGTCACTTCACCAATCAGAAGAACAGCCATTACACAGCCCCCACTTCTTTGAGTTTCTCGACAAGCTCATCAACTGACCCCACCATGATACCGGCCTTGCGGGCCTCTGGCTCGGTCGTGCTGACAATGGTCAGACGCGGGGCAACATCAACGCCGTAATCGGCGGGTGTCTTTTCATCCAGCGGCTTTTTCTTGGCCTTCATAATATTGGGCAGCGACGCATAGCGCGGCTCGTTCAGGCGCAGGTCAACGGTCACAATCGTCGGCATCTTGACCTTGATAGTCTGCAGACCGCCATCAACCTCGCGGGTGACTACGGCACTGTCGCCGTCCAGGTTCACCTCGGACGCAAAGGTCGCCTGTGACCAGCCCAGCAGGGCCGACAGCATCTGACCGGTGGCGTTCATATCATTATCGATGGCCTGCTTGCCGCACAGAACCAGACCCGGCTCTTCTTCCTTGACGATGGCGGCAAGGATCTTGGCAACCGCCAAAGGTTCGATATCCGTGTGCACATCATCGGTGGCCACAACCAGAATGGCGCGGTCTGCGCCCATCGCCAGTGCCGTGCGCAGGGTTTCCTGCGCCTGCTTGACGCCAATGGATACCGCCACGACCTCCTCGACCTTGCCGGCTTCACGCAGGCGAATGGCCTCTTCGACGGCAATCTCGTCGAACGGGTTCATGGACATTTTGACGTTGGCAAGATCGACACCGGAGCCATCCGCTTTGACACGGACTTTCACGTTGTAGTCGATCACGCGCTTGACGGGTACAAGGACCTTCATCTGCGTTTCTCTCCCAAAGAATCTGACATTTTGCGTTCTCGCTGCGTTGTTATCGTGCGTAGCCGGGCAAAAACAGTGCAAAATCGACGCGGGAGCGGTCGCGGACGCCACGTTCTTGACGTGCACGTCAATCGGGGCTGTGCGCCAGATAGGTTATTCGCGGGGCGTCATCTCTATGAACATCACGCTAGTCGTCAGATCGCGTGAGGGCGCAGCCGCTCCACCTCGGCTCGGTAAGGGGTCGCGCCGGGCGGTAAATCGGGGATGATCACCGCATCTTCGTATTTTAACTGACGCCGCAGCACCGGGATCAAACGCCGAAACGCCGCGATGATCGATGGCTCCGGCGCGGGCAGGTCGTGTTTGATCAGCGCATGCAGACGCGGCAGATGATAATAAGGAACCATCGTGAACATGTGATGTTCCAGATGGTAGTTCATGTTCAGATAGATGAACCGGCTGACCGGGTTCATCAGCACCGTGCGCGTATTCAGCCGATGATCAGATACGTTCTCGGCCAGCCCCAGATGCTGCAGCACCCCGGTCATCACATGATGCCACGCCCCGTAAAGCCGGGGCAGACCAACCAACATCAGCGGCAACACAGACCCCATCCAGATCGCCAGACCAATCACGCAGCCATAAATCACCAGCCAGATACGGGCGACGCGAAAGACGCGGGGCCGGTCGGCATCGCGCACATACATCGCCTCGTCAGGGTGGATGCGCCCGCTGGCGTGCAGCATCATCCGCTGGACCAGCACATAAACATCCACGATCCCGAACAGGTTCAGCAGGATGCGGCGCAGATCGGGCGGGCGCATGGCCACAATCTCAGGATCGCGGCCCACGATAATCGTATCGGTATGATGGCGCACATGGCTCGCACGCCAGACAACCGGGTTCCGCATCAGCATGAAGCTCGCGATCTGATATACGACCTCGTTCATCCAGGCAGTCTTGAACGCGGTCTTGTGCCCGCATTCATGCCAGCGCGAATCCGATGCTGACCCATAAAGAACGCCGTAGATCAGCCAGAACGGGGCCGACCACCAAGACGGCCACAACATGATTGCGATGACGGCTGACACGATCATCGCACCAATCCAGATGAGGGTGTCGCGCAAGGCGATGGCGTCTGATTTCTCCATCAGATCGCGAATGGCCTGCGGGTCGACGTCAGGCCGAAACCATTTTGGGTTCGCGATCCCTTGCGCCGTTGCGGCGCGTCCCGTCTCGCCGGTCAGGGAATAGTCCTTTGCCATCGCCGCAGCCTATCGGCCGCTACTGAACCGGTCAATTCGTCAGGGCCACGTGAAACCCACCGTACGCGCGATTAATCCCACCAATTGCCGCCAAAATGTCCGACGCTTTGACGACGCAAATCCGACGCATCGCCGACAGCACATTTGCCTGTGAATTAAGGGATTAACCTATGATTCGCGCATTTGGGCCAAAACCACCGTACGGTGGGGGGCACGCAACACCATTCATGGCGGTTTTCAGCTGTTCGCCCTTCCGGTGGCCGGGCTGTCCACTGGACACCCCGCCGCTTTCAGCGGTTCGCCCCCGGAATCCACAGCACGTCGTTCTTGCCGTCGTCATTGGCAATGCGGGAGGCCTGGAAAAACCAGTCCGAAAGACGGTTCAGATACTTCACCGCCGCAGGGTTCACCGATTCCATTGTGGCCAGTTCGACCGTCAGCCGCTCAGCCCGGCGCGACACGGTCCGGCACAAATGCAGATGCGCCGCCAGCGCCGACCCGCCCGGCAGGATGAAACTGCGCAACGGCTCAACCTTTTTGGTCATCGCGTCGATTTCGGCCTCAAGCCGCTCAACCTGCGCATCAGACATGCGCAATGGCGGATACTCCGCCTCGCTATCCTTTTCCATATCCGGACGGCACAGATCAGCGCCGAGATCGAACAGATCATTCTGGATCATCGCCAGTTGCGTATCCATATCGCCCGTCGCATGCAGGCGCGCTAGACCGACCGTGGCGTTGGTTTCATCGACGGTGCCATATGAGGTGACACGCATGGAATGCTTCGCCACGCGGCTGCCATTGCCCAGCGCCGTCTCACCGGCGTCGCCTGTCTTGGTATATATCTTATTCAGTACAACCATGGGCTTAGGCACCTCTTCGCAAATAGACAAACAACAGGATCAGCAGCACCGCGACAAACTGCGCTCCGATCCGCCAGCGCATGATCTTGTTGGCGTATTTCTTGTTGAAATCACCGCCGCGCCCGAAACCGCCAATCCCCAATAGCAGGATGAACAGCACGATCAGTACGGCAGCGGCAACAAGCCAAAACAGCGGATCGTCAGCCATGGTCAGGTCCCCTCAACATTGTCCCTCGCGATGTAGCAGGCCCACGGGCGAAGGAAACCCTCAGCCCTTCAAAATCACCGCATCCAGCAGGCGCGTCGGCAGAATGCGCCGCAGAAAGCCCATCAGATAGGTGGGCGTTGTCACGTAGTATCGCGCCTTTGGCCGTGGCGATATCAGCGCGTGCAGCAGTTTTTTCGTCACGGCAGAGGGCGGCAATTCAAACTTGTCCGGCTCGCTCTTCGTATAAAGACGTGCCAGCACATCCTTGTATTCATCTGCTCGCGCCGAGTTTTCCCAATCAATCCATTTCTCGAAATGCGGAATCGCGTTCTCGCGGATTTTCGACGTGACCGGCCCCGGCTCAATAAGGATGACCTTGATCGGCGTATTGCTCATTTCGATCCGCAACACATCGGTCAGGCCTTCCAGCGCGAATTTTGTCGCGACATAAGCGCCCCGCCATTTGATCCCGACCAGGCCAAGTACCGAAGAACAATTGATAATTCGACCATGCCCCTGCGCCCGCATCACCGGAATGACCAGCCGGGTCAATTCGTGCCAGCCAAACAAATTGGCCTCAAAAATGGCGCGCAACCCCTCAACAGGCAGATCTTCAATCGCGCCGGGACAGGCATAGGCCCCGTTATTATAAAGCGCATCCAGCGTCCCTCCGGTCGCCTCCAGCGTTTCGGCCAGACCATTCACGATACTGTCGGGATCGGTGTAGTCGATCAGCGGGCTTTCAAATCCTTCGGCCTTCAGCTTCTCGCAATCGTCAGCTTGGCGGCAACTTGCAAAAACGCGCCAGCCCGCCTCACGCAGACCACGTGCAGCATCAAGACCAATGCCCGACGATGAACCGGTAATCAGAATTGTTTTCTGTGTCATGCCAGCTTTGTGCCCGGCGCGGCATCGGCTGACAAGCCAGCGTTAGCCTTCCGACAGCAGCCGTTCGGCCATCCAACCGGTCTTTCCGCTATCAATCAGGCGGATTTGCGCCCAGCCGTCACCATTGACTTCAAGGATTTCTGCCTTGGTGCCACGGGGTAGCGTGTCGAGCACAGAAAACGATGTACTGGGCCCATCGCGCATGTTGACCCACTCGCCTGCGACTTGGTGAATAATCAGAGGATCCTCAACCACTGTCGTTTCAGCCGACGCAAGTGTGACGTCTTCAACCACTGGTTCCGGCGCCGGGATGATCACCAGTTCGGGCGTATAAGATGCCGTGGTCACTTCTGCCACCAGCGCGGCGATCGGCGCTGGCCTTGGCGCTTGGGCAACCACAACCGGCGGTTCCGGCAAATCGGTCACCGGGGCCTTTGCAACCACCTTGCGTTCAAGCGGCTCAAAATCGGCACCGCCGGACATTTCGTAAAATGCCCAGAACAGCAGCAGGCAGGTCGTAATGATAAACTTGGACATGGCAGTGTCCCCAACTCGTTGTTAAGAATCGATATTATCACGTTTCCGCGTCTGCACCTACAACGCAGCATCACCAATTTGGTTCCAAAGCTGCTTTACGGCCACATATCCCCTCGCTAAACCAACTAAATGAGCGACACGAGCAGTGAGCCCGAACTGGGCCCCAACGACATCACCGAAACGCTGCGGCGCGCCATTGGCGACCGCTACCTGACCTATGCGCTCTCCACGATCATGCACCGCGCGCTGCCTGATGCGCGCGACGGGCTGAAACCGGTGCACCGGCGCATCCTTTACGCCATGTCGCGTCTGCGGCTGTCACCGACGGGCGGCTTCCTGAAATCCGCCAAGATCAGCGGCGACACGATGGGTGATTTCCACCCGCATGGCGATGCCGCGATCTATGACGCGATGGCGCGTCTGGCGCAGGATTTCAACGTGCGCTACCCGCTTGTCGATGGGCAGGGGAACTTTGGCAATATCGACGGCGATAACCCCGCCGCCTCGCGCTATACAGAAGCTCGGATGACCGCCGCGGCAGAGGCGCTGCTCGAAGGGCTGTCCGAAGATGCGGTCGATTTCCGCGACAATTACGATGGCCGTCTGACCGAACCCTCCGTTCTGCCCGCTACCTTCCCCAACCTGCTCGCGAACGGCTCCAGCGGGATTGCTGTGGGGATGGCGACCAACATCCCGCCACATAACCTGCACGAATTGATCGATGCCTGCCTGCATCTGATCAAGGCGCCGAACGCGCGCGATGATACGCTTCTGGAATATATCCCCGGCCCCGATTTTCCCACCGGCGGCGTGATCGTCGAACCATCTGAAAACATCGCCGAGGCTTACCGCACCGGGCGCGGGGCGTTCCGGCTACGCGCCAAGTGGGGGGTCGAGGATCTGGGCCGTGGCCAATGGCAGATTGTCGTCACTGAAATCCCTTATCAGGTCCAGAAATCCAAGCTGATCGAAAAACTGGCCGAGGTGATCCAAACCAAGAAGGTCCCACTGCTCGCTGATGTCCGCGACGAATCTGCTGAAGACATCCGCATGATCCTCGAACCCCGCGCCAAGACCGTCGACCCAGAAGTCATGATGGGTATGCTCTTTCGCAATTCCGATCTGGAAACGCGGTTCAGCCTGAACATGAACGTGCTGATCGACGGGCTGACCCCCAGGGTCTGTTCGCTCAAGGAAGTATTGCGCGCGTTCCTTGACCACCGTCGCGATGTGCTGATCCGACGCAGCAAATACCGGCTCGAAAAGATCGACCACCGGCTTGAGGTCTTGGAAGGCTTCATCATCGCCTTCCTTCATCTGGACCGCGTGATCGACATCATCCGCTACGATGACGACCCGAAACAGGCGCTGATGGTCGAGGACTGGGCCAAGGACCATGTGCGCGCGACATCCGAAAAGGACTACGTTTCACCGGTCGATGACGATCCCGAAGTATCGCTGTCAGAGGTGCAGGCCGAAGCGATCCTGAACATGCGCCTGCGCAGCCTGCGCCGCCTGGAAGAGCTGGAATTGATCGCCGAGCGCGATGCTCTGATGAAAGAGCGCGCCGAGATTGAGGACCTGCTGGAAAGCGACGATCTGAAATGGGCCAGGATCGCCGAACAGTTGCGCGAAACACGCAAGCTTTTCGGCAAAACCAGCGAAGGTGGGGCGCGCCGGACCCAATTCGCCGAAGCCGCCGAAGTGGTCGAGGTCCCGCTGGAGGCGATGATCGACCGCGAACCGATCACTGTTGTCTGTTCACAGATGGGCTGGGTCCGCGCCATGACCGGCCATATCGATCTGACCCGCGAGTTGAAGTTCAAGGATGGCGACGGGCCGCGATTCATCTTCCACGCCGAAACCACCGACAAGCTGCTCGTCTTTGGGGCCAACGGGCGCTTCTACACCGTCTCTGCCGCGACCCTGCCCGGCGGGCGGGGCATGGGCGAACCGCTGCGGCTGATGATCGACTTGCCGAACGACGTCGAAATCATCGATTTCCTGATCCACAAGCCGGGCGAAAAGCTGATCGTCGCTTCTGCCGAAGGCAACGGCTTTGTTGTCCCGGAAGAAGAGGTCGTGGCCCAGACCCGCGCGGGTAAACAGGTGCTGAACGTCAAGGATACGGTCGCCAAGGTATGCCGCCGGGTGGCCGGCGATCATATCGCCGTTGTGTCGGAGAACGCCAAGTTCCTTGTCTTCCCTGTCGAAGAATTGCCCGAGATGAACCGGGGCAAAGGCGTGCGGATCCAGAAATACAAAAAGGCCACCGGGCGGCAGGGTACGCTTGAACTCGATGGTGGTTTGTCGGACCTAACAACGTTCAACTGGGACGATGGTCTGTCATGGCCCATGGGCGGCGGCAAGACCCGCACCGAGCCCGACATGACCGACTGGAAAGGCGCGCGGGCAGGGGTCGGGAAACGGTCGCCCTACGGCTTTCCCAAGAACAATCGGTTCACATAAATGACGGGGCGTGTACATGCGCAATATGTACAGCAGATATACGCTGTCTGTACGGCATTCATACGCACCCTTTTTGTTGTTTTGCTGATCGTCGGTCTGCTCGCCCCGCGCATGTCGGCAGCGGTCGCGGAAATCGTCCCCGGCATGCAAACAATGGTTATTTGTACCGGTCAGGGTCTAGTCACATTGACTATCGGGGCGGATGGTATCCCGGTCGAGACGCCCCAGATCGAACAGCACGATTGCGTCCTTGCCGATATCACCGTGGTCGCTGAAATGGCTCCGCAATTCTGGGAAAAGCTGGCGTGGGACCACCGCCTTCGCTTTGCTGTCACGGAAAGCGAGTGGATGCCTGGGAACCCGCTACGCCGCCGTTCTCCAACCCGGGGACCGCCTGTATTGATTTGATGTAACACCCTCAAATCAAATCAGAAAACAGGACTATCTTATGACCGATGCAGCAGCGTCGGCACCCGCCCGGTCGCAGACGACCGGTGGTGCCTTTTACCGTCTGGTGTGGAAATGGCATTTCCTCGCAGCACTTTACGTCCTTCCGTTCATTGCCATGCTGGCCATCACGGGCGGCATCTATCTCTACAAACCTCAGATCGAAGAAGTCATCTATGCTGATCGGCTGAACATCGAAATCGGGATAGAGCGGCAAAGCTACGAGGCGCAGATTGCAGCACTTGCCGCGACGACCGAGATGAGCCGGATCCGTGGCGTCCAGATCGAAGACCAGCCCGGACGCTCCACGCTGATCGAATTCGACGATGGCGATAAAATCAGAACCTTAGCCTGGATTGATCCTTACACATCCAAGGTTCTGGTAATCCAGCCCCGTGATGAAATGGCGATGCAGATACTGCGCAAACTCCATGGAGAATTGCTGCTGGGCGATTTCGGAACCAAGTTCGTCGAACTCGCCGCGCATTGGGCCATCGTGATGTTTATCACCGGGCTTTATCTATGGTGGCCGCGTGGTCAGCGGACTGTAAAACAGGCATTTTCTCCACCCACTGGCAAGGGCCGCAGTTTCTGGCGCGAGACGCATTTGTTCACCGGCATCCTCGCGGCTGCGCTGGTTGTTCCGATCCTCATTTCAGGACTGCCTTGGACAGATGTGTGGGGTGGTGGGCTTGGTTACGTACAGGAACAGACCGGCACGAATTCCCGCAGTCTGCGTTTTGGCGGTGACGCGCCAAACTCCACCGCGTCCGAAGGTAGTCCGATTGGCTACGAACTGGTATTTGGCGTTGCGAAGGCCGAAGGGCTGGTTGCGCCTTATGAAGCAAGGCCGCCGCGCAATGCCGAAGCTGCCTATTGGATACGGTCGGCGAGCACAAATCGGGCCGAACAGACAGAGCTGATTGTGGACCAATATACCGGTGCGGTTTTGAAACGGCACGACTTTGCAGATAACCCCGCATTAGCGCGCGTTGTTTCACAAGGGATTTCGTTTCATCAGGGCGAGCTTTACGGATGGCTCAATCTCGCGCAGAATACTCTTGCTGCGGTTTTAGCTGTTGTTCTGTCGGTATCTGGTTTTGTGGCGTGGTGGATGCGACGGCCTGCGGGGTCCCTTGGGGTTCCTGCAGCACCGGAGGCGTCATTGGGGGCGGGGATAATCGTTCTTGTGATCGGGCTGGGTATTCTGCTGCCGCTTGTGGGCGCGTCATTGATCGTGGCGCTGGTTTTGGATTGGCTGATTTTCCGCAGGTTGGGGTGGTTTCAGGGCCGCCCTGCGACCTGAGATATGATGGACGGCAAAGCTGCTTTGCCGTCCTGTGCAGAAAGAATGGCGCGCCATGGCAAGTGTCACAAACCTGCAAAGATCCATCGCTAAGGTCGCGCTGATTTTAACGCCAGCTAGGGGCTAGTATGATGAAAGATAACGATACTTACGATCTCTCTTGGGACGAGTGGGATGAACTGCAAAGACCCGCCGCCGCGACAACTGACTTTGATGAGGTGGTTGAAGCCGCAATTTCGCGGCGGGGTTTCTTGCGCGGTGTTGTCGCCTATGGATCCGGCGCTGCCGTGATGGGATCCGGTCTGCTTTACGGCACCTCCGTAGACGCCCAGACAGTCAGCCGGTTTGGGTTTACGCCGATCCCGATTGCCACCGATGGGACGGTTCATGTGCCAGAGGGTTATACATGGCAACCCGTCGCAAAATGGGGTCAGCCGCTGTTTTCCGATGCTGAACCATTTGATCCGCAGAATGCCGTTGGTGTCGCAAGCTCTGACCGTGTATTCGGTGAAAACACTGACGGGATGGAGGCGTTTGTTGTCGGCGGTCGTCAGGTCATCGCGGTGAACCATGAATATGTGAATACCAAGATCAATCTGCCACAGAATGTCGATGGCGTTCCAACCAGCGCTGATGACGTACTGACCCTACAGAACATGCAGGGCGTAACCGTGATGGAGGTGGCTGAAGGACCGGATGGCTGGGACATCGTTGTCGACAGTGACCTGAACCGCCGTATCACCCATAACACACCAATGACGCTGGCTGGACCTGCTGCTGGTCATCCGTTGGTACAAACTGCCGCTGACCCGGCGGGGACCACAGCGCTGGGCACGATGAATAATTGCGGGGCAGGCAAGACGCCGTGGGGCACCTATCTGACTTGCGAGGAAAACTTCAACGGCTACTTCGGCTCGACCGATCCCGAATTTGAACGGCCGGAGGATTATGCCCGCTACGGTATCGGTCTCGAAGGGCGCTATGCCTACGAGAAATATGATGAGCGTTTTGATATCAGCCAAAACCCGAACGAGCCGCGTCGCTTTGGTTACATTGTCGAGATTGATCCGAGCGATCCCAATTCGACACCAATCAAACACACCGCGCTTGGTCGCTTCAAGCATGAGAATGCCGCGGCCGTGATCGCGCCTGATGGCCGTGTGGTCGTTTATATGGGTGACGATGAGCGCGGCGAGTTCATGTATAAATACGTCTCTAATGGTGTCTACACACCCGGTGGTCCGACATCAGAGCTTTTGGATGATGGCCAGCTTTACGTTGCCAAGTTCGACAATGATCTGACAGGCAAATGGGTTGCCCTGACACCCGAGGCGACTGGCATGGACGAAGCTGAAATCGCAATCTTTTCCCGCGTGGCGGCATCAAAGGTGGGTGCGACCACGATGGATCGTCCGGAATGGGTGGCGGTGAACCCTGTTGCCGCAGAGGGCTACTGCTGTCTGACCAATAACCGTAACCGGGGCATCAAATCAAACGCGGGCGGTGATCCGACACCGGTGAACGGGCCCAACCCGCGCGCCGAAAATAATTATGGTCAGATCGTCCGCTGGTACCCCAGCAATGATGACCATGGCAGCGATACCTTCACCTGGGACCTTTATGTCATGGCTGGCAATCCCACCGTCCATGACGACAAGTACGGCGGTTCGCCCAATATCAACGAAGGCAATCTGTTCAACTCGCCCGATGGGATGATGTTTGACAGCACTGGCCTGCTCTGGATTCAGACAGATGGTAACGACAGCAATGCAGATGGCTTTGCCGGTATGGGCAACAACCAGATGCTGGCAGGTGATCCTGCTACCGGTCAGATCGAACGGTTCCTGACGGGTCCTCAGGGGTCCGAAGTGACCGGTCTGACATGGTCCGCCGATCGCCGGACTATGTTCGTGGGCATTCAGCATCCGGACGCACCGTTCCCCGATGGCGAAGGCGTGCTGCCGCGATCCACCATAATCGCCGTTAAGCGTGCCGATAATGCACCGGTAGGCTAGGTTCGTGAGGTGGCGGGCCCATGCGGCTCGCCACCTGCTTCAAATCCTTAGACAAACTCCATATCGACGCCACAGGTGAAGCCGCCCAAAGACTCCAGCAAGTCGGCGAGCATCATGTCGAACTCTGCCTGATCATCGGTTTCGAACGTGCCGTCAGTCGTGGTGATCGTGCCTGCAAAGCCGGTCATCGTCACCACATCGTCTGAGAAATCGTCACTGTCAAAGTCGCAGAAGTCAAAGAAGTCATCCGATGGCGATGCCATATCAGTTGCGACCGTTTCTTCGGTCATGACCGTGATGGGGTCCCGACCGTCCTGCGCGATGGTGCTCGTGGTCACTGTCTGCGTGTTGATAGTGATGGCGTCATGAGTGTCTTCGTCATCATCATCCGGGCAATCATCAGGCATGTCATCATTACTAGGCGCTGACGTATCGTCCGCTTCGTCATCAGTTGGATCATCATCCGTTTCAGTTGGTGTTTCGGCGACATCAGGTTCTTCTTCAGGCGCTGGCGTGTCGTTATCCGGCAGGTCCGATGGTGCGGCATCAGGGTCGGGAGCCTGCGTGAGGATCGGATCGGGCGTGTCACCGACATTGGCCACAGGCGGTAGCGGTGCCTGATCTTGCGGTGGTTCATCGCCGATCGCGTCTGTGCGGCCGAAGTTCTGGGTCACCATCACGGCATCATATCCGCTGAAATCGCCGGTTTCGATGCCAATACCGATATCCTGCAAGTCAGGGTTCAGTATATTGGCGCGGTGCCCGTCGCTGTTCATCAACCTCTCATGGATACTGCGCACATCATCGGCAATGCCCGGTTCGCCACGTTCGCTTTGCCAGCCGATGTTTTCGGCGGTACGCCAACTCCCCTCAAGTGCGTAATCGCTTGCATCAATCCGCTGTGTCGCGGTCGAGCCGCCATCACCGGTATGCGAGAACGTGTCGGTGTCCAGCATCCATTGGCTGTGATCCTCGCTGGCGTCGTTCAGCGCATTATTTATGGATAGCGGATCAAGTCCGCGCGAGGTGCGTTCTTGGTTGATCAGTTCCAGCATCAACAGTTCGACTTCACTTGCTTGGCTCATGTCTTGTCCTTTTTCTGCCTCGGGATGTCCCGATTGCGTTTGAACGCAGTGAGTGGTTCGGTCAGACATGTGTCTGACCGGTGAAAAGCCCTTGGTTTATTGGGAAAGGGCCGCAAGCGACGCATCCATTCCTGGATGAGTCGCAAGCCGGACCCTAGGAGCCTGCGGTTTGCGTGTTCAATCCGCGCAGGGTTGGATTATTGTTTCCAGCAATGATCAGCCGCCATGCCGTGTGACCCTCGGCAAGAAATGACTGTTGGCCGAATTGCGCCGAATACTATCGGTGCTGATCCACAAGGATCGGGTTGCCGTCCGGGTCCATCACCACAAAGCTGGCGGGGCCTGTGGTGCTTTCATCGGCCTCACTGAAGAATTCGACCCCCTGCGCCTTCAGCTTTTTCTGGATATCGCGCACGTCTTCGAAATCATCGACGTTCTGGGCGTTCTGATCCCAGCCCGGATTGAACGTGAGCGTATTGGCTTTGAGAAAGCCACCAAACAGGCCGATCACCGTCTCGCCACTGCGCAACATAAGCCAGCCCTGTTCTTCATCGCCCCCAAATGCTTCAAAGCCGAGCTTTCCATAGAAGTCTTTTGACGCGGCAATATCTTTCACGTTCAGACTGATCGAAAATGCACCGAGTTTCATCGCAATCTCCTTGTTCAATGCGCGTTTAGGTTAGCCGAAAGCGGGGCTATGTGGACAGATTATCGCGTTTTCTCTGCAGGAAGCTGCGTTCCGTATCGTGTTCGGTCAGACTGACGGCGCGGTCCAGGCTCTCTTTGGCTGCGGCAATGTTACCTGATCGCCGCAGCAGGTCTGCATAGGCGACATGAAAGGGCTGATAGGTCAATAGTTGGGGATCGTTAGCGACACTGCCCAAGAGGGCCTGAGCGTCCGCGACTGAACGCGTGTAGGAGACCGCCATGGCTTGGTTGATCCGTACAACCGGCGATGGCTGCACCTGATAAAGCAGTTCATAAAGCGCTGCGATCTGCGGCCAATCGGTCTGGTCCCAGGATGGGCTTTGAGCATGCAGCGCGCTGATGGCGGCCTGCAACTGATAGGGGCCAACCTGTCCGCGCGGCAATGTATCCCGCAATAGCCGGTCACCTTGCGCGATCTTGCCCCGATCCCAGCGGTTGCGGTTCTGATCCTCCAGGGCGACCATCTGCCCTTGTGCATCAATGCGTGCCGGGCGGCGTGCATCGTGCAGCAGCATCAGCGCCAGCAGTCCCGCAACCTCGGCATCGTCCGGCATCAAGTGATGGACAATACGGGCCAGCCGGATCGCTTCATCACTCAGGCTGCGTTGCGTCGCACTGGCGTCGGTGTAGCCCGCATTGAAGATCAGATAGATGACGGCCAGAACGCCCGCCAGACGGTCGGGCAGCATCTCGTGATCCGGGATTTCGTAGGGAATACGTGCCGCAGCAATTTTATGTTTGGCCCGGACAAGGCGCTGGGCCATCGCCTCTGGCTTGTCCAGAAAGGCCGCCGCGATGGCTTCGGTTTTGAGGCCACCTAAAGTCCGCAACGTCAGCGCGATCTGGGTTTTTTGTTCCAAGGCCGGATGGCAGCAGGTGAACATCATCTCTAGCCGCTTGTCGGGGATCAATTCAGATCCCTCCGCGTCTTGTCCGTCGTTTTCCAGATCGGCCAGATGCGAAAGCTCGGGCACTTTTTGCGCAAAGCGGGCATCTCGGCGTAGCGTATCAATGGCGCGTCTGCGGGCGGTCGTGATCAGCCAGGCGGCGGGGGATCGTGGCAGGTCAGTTTCGGGCCAGAACTCCATGGCGCGGGCAATCGCATCCTGCAAACAATCCTCTGCCAGTTGGATGTCGCCCAGTGATTTCACCAGCGCGGCAAGGATGCGCCCCCACTCTTCCCGCACCGTCCGCTCGACGGCCTGGTGCAGTGTGTGTGGGGGCAGCATCGGCAATCAATCGTCCCAGACGATCAGGGGGCGAACCTCGATCCGACCATAGGTTGAAGTTGGGATTTTGGCAGCATGGGCGATCGCCTCATCAAGGTCCTTGCACTCCAGCAGGTAGAATCCGCCCAACTGTTCCTTGGTTTCCGCAAACGGGCCGTCGGTCGTGATCGTCTTGCCGTCGCGGACCGTCACCGTCGTGGCCGTTGCGATAGGCTGCAGCGCCTCTCCACTTACCAGGGCGCCACCTTCGCGCATCTCGTTTGTGAAGTCGTGATAGCTTTGCATGAATGGCCCGAATTCGGGTGTGCCGGGTTGGGGTCCGGATCCCTCAGCCGAATAAATGAGGCACATATATTGCATGGTTTCATCTCCTTTTAGTATGTCAGGCGTCATTGCCTTTGTACTTACTAGACGTCCGGGAATTGGCGAAATCGACATTGCTGACGAAAAAAGTTTTGCAAGGCTTCGTAACGACAACGCGGGTGCTTGATTTCCTATCCATTTCCAAATAAATCGCCCGCGATGTTGGAACGGGCCGTGATGGCCCCTCAGAATTAAGGGCGCTAGTAAAATGGCAAAGGCAAAGTTTGAACGGAATAAGCCGCACGTGAACATTGGCACGATTGGTCACGTTGACCACGGCAAGACGACGCTGACGGCGGCGATCACGAAGTACTTCGGTGACTTCCAAGCATATGACCAGATCGACGGCGCGCCCGAGGAAA